>JAEFBA010000049.1 GCA_016292145.1 Saccharofermentans sp. | reverse complement strand
AAAGGAGAACATCCATGATTTATAACGTAACTATCAACGATAAAGTTTATGAGGTAGAAGTCGAGAAAGGCAAGGCCAATCTCATCAAGACAACTGCTGTTGTAGCTGCTGCACCTGCAGCTGCTCCCGCTCCTGCTGCTGCACCCGCTCCTGCTGCTGCACCCGCTGCTGCTCCTGCTGTCGCTGCTGCTGCAGGCACAACACCTGTTAACTCACCTATGCCCGGTACGATCCTTGACGTTAAGGTCGCTGTCGGTCAGGCAGTTAAGGAAGGCGAGCTCGTTTGCATCCTCGAAGCCATGAAGATGGAAAACGAGATCTATGCGCCTTGCTCCGGTTCAGTTGCTCAGGTTCTCGTTTCAAAGGGTGCTACAGTAGATACAGGCACACCTTTGGTAACGATTTCTTGATCAGGGGGTAGCCGGTAATGTTAGAAGTATTAAAAAATCTTTGGGAGACATCGGGTTTCGCCCAGTTCTTCCTTGATCCCGACGGATGGAAGAGCGGAATCATGATCCTCATTGCGTTCGCTCTTTTGTACATGGCGATCAAAAAGCAGTTTGAGCCTTTGCTCTTACTCCCTATCGCATTCGGTATGCTCCTTACAAATCTCCCTTGGCCCGGCGGCGGAATCTTCCACCCCGAATGGTTTGACGGCGAGATCAATTGGGCTGCATTAGGCGGCGGCTATCATGACCCCGCTACGGGTGCTCACATCGATCCGGGTCTTTTCGACTTCCTGTACATCGGCGTTAAGATGGATATCTTCCCCTGCCTCATCTTCATGGCAGTAGGCGCTATGACAGACTTCGGACCCTTGATCTCCAGACCTTCATCCTTCTTCATGGGTGCAGGCGCTCAGTTCGGTATTTCCTTTGCATTCGTTGCTGCATGCCTCTTGGGATTCGATCCTCAGGGTGCTGCTTCAATCGGTATCATCGGTGGTGCTGACGGCCCGACAGCTATCTATCTCACATCCAAGCTCGCTCCTGAGCTCCTCGGAGCTATCGCTATCGCAGCTTACTCTTACATGGCTTTGATCCCTATGATCCAGCCCCCTGTAATGAAGCTGCTTACAACAAAGAAGATGCGTCAGGTCAAGATGGAACAGACAAGACCCGTATCCAAGACAGAGAAGATCTGCTTCCCTATCATCGTTACAGTTGTCTGCGTTCTCATCCTCCCTTCAGTTGCACCTCTCCTCGGCTGCCTCATGCTCGGTAACCTCTTCAGAGAATCAGGCGTTACAGACCGTCTCTCAGACACAGCTCAGAACGCTATGTGCAACATCGTAACTATCATGCTCGGTACATCAGTTGGTGCTACAGCAGTTGGCGTAAGATTCCTCAAGCTTGAGACGATCCTCATCATCTGCATCGGTCTCGCAGCATTCATCTTCGCTACAGTCGGCGGTCTCATCATCGGCGACATCATGTACTTCCTGTCAAAGGGCAAGATCAATCCGCTCATCGGCGCAGCAGGCGTTTCCGCCGTTCCTATGGCAGCACGTGTTGCTTCCAAGGTCGGCCAGAAGGAGAATCCTTCCAACTTCCTGCTCATGCACGCCATGGGTCCTAACGTAGCAGGCGTTATCGGTTCTGCAGTTGCTGCCGGCATCCTGCTCACACTCTTCGGCTGATAAAGCTAACTTAAGAGTTGTAATTAAATAACCTATAGAGGCTGTCCATTGCGGGCAGCCTCTTTTAGTTGTATGGCGACTTCTTTTCGCAATGATGAATGTAGTATTTTATTTGTTTTATCTTTAACCTGATTTGAGGCCGTTTTTGCGCTTTTTGGCTTGCCCGGCTTTGTCGTATTTTGTCGGATTTGTTTACACAAAACCGACAAAGCAAGGGGCTATAATCGCGGCATGGAGATCATTGATAAATACATTTCAAGAGAATATCTTGCGCTTAAGATCAATTACTGCCGCCGCCTTCTTGATCAGCTGCCGAAGGTTAAGATCCATGAACGCATAGTGGACGGAACGCTGAGAAAGAGGCTCATCGTTGGTAAGCAAAGATACAGTCCGGATTCCCAATTCGGAATAGATCTGTATGCAAAAATGGAATTAAGAGAAGATATTGAAAGAGAGCTTGCTGTCTATGAAGCGATGTGGAACTTATATTTCAGAGAATCAATTCCGGAAATTGAACCAATGAAAATTGTCAGAACGCTTTATACCGGTTCAAATACACCTGTCATTATGAATAAAGACTATTTTGACAGTCTTAAGAATGATGCAAATAAGGATTACCCTAAACCGACTTTCTACCATTTCAACGGTATTTATTACCGTTCTGAAGCAGAACGTAATATTGCGGTCCAATATACTGAGATGGAAATCCCTTTTAAGTATGAACCGGAAGTTATGCTCTCGGGCCTGCGCAAACCGGTTTTTCCTGATTTTGTTCCGTATTTCAAGGAAATAGATTCATGTAAATTCCATGAACACTTTGGGATCATGGGCTCTTCCGACTATATCAGAGACTCAAAGATCAAATTCGGTAACTTCACAAATGCCGGACTTCTTCAGGATCTTGATTTCTATTTTACATACAGCGCCGGAGATACTATGTTAGACGCGAGATTTTTACGTGCAAAGATCAACGCGATGATATTCGGTTCAATGACCTGCTGCACCGATAAAATACCTTTCATACTCTGATGTTTTTTGCGCGAAAAGTGCAACGCATGAAATCGTACGTTTTTCGCCCTCAAAAACGTACGAAAAAGATGCTTGCAGTTTGCAACACGCAAAATCGTACGTTTTTCCCCTTCAAAAACGTACGAAAATGACGTTTGCACTTTGCGGCACGCAATACCACCTTTTTCGCACTCTTCAAAGCACCACCGCGAGCCTGTGATCACCCCAAATAAGTGCAGCCCCTCCGGGCGGGATTTTCCGGAGGGGCTAACTAAAAGGAAGGTAATTATAAGGTAGGAAAACTTTTACATAGTCCAAGCTGCAGCACGTTCTCTCATATGGACAAACCTGCTGTAGACTGCGTTTCTGTTCAGGAGCTGATCGTGTGTACCGGATTCAAGGCCCCTGTCATTTATCACTGCGATCTGGTCGGCGTTTCTGATCGTCTCGAGTCTGTGGGCGATCATGATGACCGTCTTGTCGGCGGTGAGCGCGTCGAATGCCGCTCTGAGCTTGTCTTCGTTCTCAGGATCCACATTGGCCGTGGCTTCGTCGAGGATAATGATCGGGGCGTCTTTGAGGATCGCTCTGGCGATAGAGATCCTCTGCTTCTCGCCGCCCGACAATGTGCCGCCGCCTTCTCCGATCACGGTGTCGTAACCGCGCGGCAGAGACATTATGAAGTCATGGCAGCACGCCATCCTGGCAGCCTCGATGACTTCCTCCCTGCTTGCGCCCGGCTTTCCGAAGCGGATGTTGTTTTCGATCGTGTCCTCGAAAAGGTACACATCCTGGAAAACGATACTTATCTGCGACATCAGTGCATCCAGGGTGTAATCCCTGATATCCTTGCCGCCTATCGAAATGCTGCCGCGCTTTACATCCCAGAAACGTGAGATGAGGAGTGCCAGCGTCGTTTTGCCGGCGCCGGAGGGTCCGACAAAGGCTGTCATCGTCTTGTCCGGGATATTAAGAGATATGTCCTTAAGTATGTCCTTGTCACCATAAGAGAAGCTGACATTGTCGATACGGATGTCATGGGACACAGGAACGATTGCTTCGCCCTTGAGATCCAGCTGCGGCATCTGATCGGTCTTGCCGACCTGATCGAGTGAGCCGGTTACAATGCGCAGCATCGACATGCCGGAGTCCGTCTGCTCGATCTCGGCGAACACCTGGTATGAGACAACGATCAGGATCATTGCGGTGGCAAGCGGCATTGTTCCGTCGAGATAGAAATATACGGAAAGGAATATTATAAGGATCTTAAAAACACTGAGTATGATGTTCTGGATCATGGTGACCGGTATGAACATCTTCTCAAGCCCCATATTGCGGTCTCTATAGTAGTCTATGGCATCTCTCAGCCTCGCATCGCCTTTTCCGGAGAGGTTGAACGATTTTACGACGCTCATTCCCTGAAGGTTCTCAAGGACCTCCGATACGACCATTGTCTTGCAGCGTTCTCTTGCAGGCGCAAGGGTTCTTGACTGGTGCTCCATTATAGAAGTAAAGAGCAGGTATACGATCATTCCGGTAAGTACGACTGCAGCTATCCTCATGTCAAGGAACGGAAGGGTCGAAAAGAATATGACCGTATTGATCAAGCCGCCCAGCACAAGGACAAGGACGGATACGCCGAGATTCTCCACGGTGTCCATTACCGTCGTGGTAATGCCGGTTATCTCGCCCACGCTGTTATCGTTGAAAAATCCCATGGGGACTCTCTTAAGTTTCTGCGCGATCTCCATACGCTTGTCGGCGCTCATGTAATAACCTGCATGAGTCTGCTGGAGAAGAGAGATGTTTCTCGTCAGTGCCATTCCGAGAATGCTTGCGAGCATGATCGCCAATGCACCCCAGGCCGGCATATACGTGTCATTTCCGTCAACGATGGCGATTATGATCAGATATATCGCACCGATCCTGAGCATCGAGAAAACAGCCTTAAGAAAGCTCGTAAATATCGACTTGTAGATATTCTTCCTCTCGCTTCCTGCGAAACGGAATATCCTGGATAAAGCTTCGATCATGCGACACCTGCACTTTCCACGCCTACATGGGCGTTCCACATGAGACGGTAAAGGTCACATCTTTTGAGCAGTTCCTCGTGAGTTCCGGAATCCTTTACGGTTCCCTGTTCGACCACAACGATGTTGTCTGCATCTGTAATGGTGGACAGCCTGTGCGCTATAACGATAACGGTCTTGTTCTTTATGAGGTTTCCTATGGCCTTCTGGATAACTGCTTCATTTTCAGGATCGATATAAGCCGTTGCTTCATCAAGGATAACGATTGGAGCATCCTTGATCATGGCGCGGGCGATCGCGATACGCTGTTTCTCGCCGCCTGAGAGGTGTGCGCCGCCCTGGCCGACCATGGTGGAGAAGCCCTTTTCGAGCCCTTCGATAAACTGTCTGCATCCTGATGCTTCGGCAGCGGCAATAACTTCCTCATCCGTAGCATTCATCTGTCCCATTCTTATGTTGTTCATTACCGTGTCGTTGAACAGATATATATCCTGTGACACATATGCCACCTGATCGTATAGCTGCTTAAGAGGGATGTCCTTGAGATTGATGCCGCCCATCGTGACCGTGCCGTCCTCAACATCCCAGAAGCCTGCTATGAGCTTGGCGATAGTGGATTTGCCGCCGCCGGAAGGTCCTACGAGAGCAGTCATCTTACCTGCCTCAACATCGAGCGTTATATCATGAAGGACCTGTGTCCCCTTGTGATATGAATAAGATACGTTGTCCATCTTTATGCTGTGGTCTTTTATGATGACGGGCTTATCACTGTGGATCTGTTCGTTGCCAGATAAGATCTCATCAACAGTGCCCAGGATCGTCTTTACCTTTGTAAAGGTGTCGGCGAAATTGATCGCATTCATCACAGGTCCGACAATGCACATGGACAGCATGATCGACGTGATAAATGTTCCCGTGCTGATCGAACCGTTAACGTACATGATCCAGCCCAGAGGAAGCACGGTAACAAGTGTCGACGGAGCAATTGCATAAGCCAGCGACCACTTGTACTGGATCTTCTTCATCCAGTTGTAGTAGTACTCTGCCGTCGCCAGTACCCTGTCCTTGAACTTGGCATAGGAATTGTCGCCCTGGTTATAAGCCTTTATGACCTCAATGCCTCTTATGTATTCGACGATCGAGTTGTTCATCCGCTGGACTGTCCTGACCGAGCCCTCGTAATCCCTGTTGTATCCGATCAGGATGAAGAGCGCGAAAACAAGACCTACGGGGATCGATATGAGCGTGATAAGTCCCATTCTCCAGTCGACACACATAAGGTAGCCCCAGATGGTAAGAGTTCCCAGGATGTTCGCAGTCATCTCAGGGATCATATGTGCAAGCGGTCTTTCCATGCTCTCGACTTCATCGACGATTATCTGCTTTAACTTGCCTGATGAGGTGTCGATTATGGTGCCGAGAGGCATTCTCGGGAGCTTGTCGAAAATGGCTTTCCTGATGTCGGCAAGGGTATTGAAGGCCGCCTTGTGGCTCAAGCCCAGTCCGATGCAGTAGAATACCGTCTTTATGACAAATCCGGCCAGTCCGAAAACACACCACCAGAGATATTCCTTAAGATCTTTTGCGCCTGACAGCAGCAGCTCTATGATCTTTGCCGCGGCAATATAAGGAAGGATATTTCCGGTAACGCCGATCACGGCATTGATGATCGACGCGATAAGCCTCGGGTGCTCTTTATGCGCAAGCTGCCACAAGCGCTTTAAAGCCGTAATCTGATCGTCTTCAATGATCCTCTTTTCTTTAAGCGTGCTGGTCCTGTAAAGCCATCTGTCGTACATTTCACGGGTAAGCTTTCCGTACTCGATCGCTTTGCCGTCCTGAATGTAGATAAGTTCGTCGCAGCATTCGGCAATAAGCTCAGGATCGTGCGTAACTATAAATATCGTCTTGCCCTTTGCTTTCAGATCCCTGATAAGGCCTGACACAGCCTTCATGTGACGGTAATCAAGTCCTGATGTCGGCTCGTCAAAGACGATGATCTCCCTGTCGGAGATGACGGCGCTTCCTATCGCTACGCGCTGTTTTTCGCCGCCCGAAAGTGAGTGCGGGTGCCTTTCCTCCTTATCCGACAGGTTAAGTTCGGCAAGGACGCTTTTCACCCTCTCATCAGATGTCTCGTCTTCTTTGTTAAGACTGAACCTCATCTCTTCTCCGACAGAATCGGTGAAGAGCTGATGTCCGACATCCTGCATGACCATAAATGTATTCTTGAGCCTTTTTCTTCTGGCGTATATGTTTCCGTCAAACTCAACGCTGCCTGTCGCACCTCTCTCAAGGCCGCAGAGGGCTCTTGCAAAGGTGCTCTTTCCCGCACCGTTGTCTCCGACAATTCCGATTATCGAATTCCTTGCAATATTAATGCACGGGATCGTCAGCGACTCCTGGAGTCTTCCGGGGTAGGTATAGTGGAAGTTTGCGATTACGATACGGTCATCCTCATTTACAGGTTCGCTGTTAAGAGGAAGATTCATGATGTCAGTGCTTCTAAGACCCATTTGGGAGAGCTTTTCCCGTCCTAAAGAGATAAGCTCTTCCGGAGTGCATTCAAGCTCTATCTTTCCCTTGTTCATGTAGAGGACCCTGTCTGCCAGCGGCAAGACATAGTAGAGCCTGTGCTCTGCGATAACGACAGTCTTGCCCTCTTCTTTCCATACCTTTATGATCTCCGACAATTCCTTTATCGTATGAAGATCCAGGTTCGATGACGGTTCGTCCAGAACGATGATATCAGCGCCTGAAGTATCAGCGCAGCCGCATGCGACCTTCTGCTTCTCTCCTCCCGACATCTTAAAAAGATTTCTGCCAAGGAGATTTTCCATCCTCAGTTTTTTCACCGTGGACTTGAGCTTTGCATCCATTTCCTCACGGCTCTTTCCGCGGTTCTCAAGGCTGAAGACCATCTCTTCGGTCGAATCTACATTATAGAACTGTGTTTTCGGATTCTGGAAGACGGAAGCAACATCCTCTGCAAGAACGTGCAAAGGAGTCTCTGCCGTATCGTTTCCGTTCACAGTAACAGTGCCGGACAGCTCGCCTTTATAGTAGTTTGGTATCAGGCCGTTTATCATCCTGATAAGCGTCGACTTGCCGCACCCCGATTCTCCGCACAGGAGAATGACCTCGCCGTCACGGATCTTCAGATCAAGATCCGAGACAATGCCGGTACCATCCCCGTACTCGAATGATACATTGTTGAATTCAATCATTTATTTCACCTGTTATTACTTATTTCAGATCCCTATTCCCCTTGTAAGCAGATATACGCCGGCCAGGAATATGCATGTTGCAAGGAACGCGAAAAGATCCTTTCCCGTAAACTTAACATCCGTATAATTTGTGTGTTTCACAGGATTATCCAGACCTCTGGACAATGCTGCCGCCGACAGATCCTCTCCTATATTCGCGATAGATATCATCAGCGGTACCACCCTGTATTCAAATGCACGTGCAGGGTTCTCCCAGAATTTCTTTCTCGTAACGATGATGCCTCTCATCGCTGCCGCATCGTGGATCGCGTGGCTCTCCTGCGTGATCGTCGGCAGGAACCTGAACATTACAGACAAAGGTATCAGGATCCTCCTGTCAACCTTCATCTTGTTGAACGCTGCGATCATCTCGCTCGCGCCTGTCGATTTTATGATGTAGTCAGCACATGCAAAGGCAGGTGAAAGCCTCAATATAAGTGCGCCCATAAGCACCACGATCATGTTGAGCACCATGTTAAGCTGCATGTTTACCCGGTGCACATGAATGAATGCCGCGATAAGAAACAGCACAAAGTATTTAACTGAACCCAGGAACTGCCTGTTGCTTAGAAAGAGCAGGAAAGGTATGAATCCGACTGCGATCGTGAAGTAGATATTTATATCCATCAGTTCAAGCGTCGCGATCACAACTATCAGAAAAAGCTTGGTCCTTGGATCTAAATGATACTTCTTGCGTTTTACAATCGGATCCATCAGGCAACGCCTGCTTTCTTAAAGTGCTTGTTGAGCATCTTTTTGCCGAGGAGAGCTCCTAAGAATCCGCCGACGAGGATAAGAATGATACCTACAGGAAGCATCCACATGGGCATGAACTTCGCGAGCTGTTCAGCGTACTGGTCTCCCATCGAATTTCTGATGTTCTCCCAATAGCTCTCGCCTGCGAACCAGAGATTTGCCGGACCTGCCATAAGACCCAGCGAAAGGATCGAATAGCTGATCGCCATCGGAATGAACTTCTTATATCCGCCGATCTTAAGAGCGATATCAGCGATCAAAGATGCGGGAACGATTATTGCGACACAGATCCATGTATATCCTGAGATATAGAAGAAGACTGCGCAGATGATTCCTGTTATAGTAAGCATTCCGAACTTCTCTATCTTTATGTAGTAGAGCATCATAGGGATACCGATGAGTACAGGTCCCACGAACATGAAGATCGGATAAAAGATCGGGATCGCATTGAACATTCCGACCAGGAATATCGAAGCAATATAGATCGCTGTATATATACCGACTGTGATGAGGTCTTTTCCGGTAAGACCCTTCTTGGCTGTCTTAAGCTCTTTTTTAGTAGCTGTCTGTTCCATTTTGTCCTCCTAATATTTGTTAGTGTTAACTAACCTGTTATTTATTTTTTTAGGCCCTTTTACAGGCCTATAAAAAGCTTTATTAAATTCCGAGTATGTGTTTATATCCCGCTATGCAGAACTCACTGACCAGTGCCGATTCCTTCAGTATCTCCTCCGGCTCCTTTCCTTTCTTCACTCCGTCAAAGATCGTTCCTATCATCATTGAAGAACCGGTCTTGATTATGTTCTCTGACACCTTATCCAGATTCTTTACATAACTCCTGCTCTTCTTAAGGAACTTCACCATGCTCTTCGTCTCAGCATCGATGATATCCTTGGCGAAGTTCTCATACATGGTTCCGTCAGATGATTCCAGGATCAGGATAAATATCTCCCTGTTATCGCACAGATACTGGATTATCCTGTCGATCGAAGAATATGCTTTCCTGAACGCTTCCAATACATCTTCAGCGCTCTTTATCTCTAAGAACCTGTCAGACTCATTTGAATAAAGCTCATCAAGCCCGTCGATGTACGGCTGTACGATCCCTCCAAACAGTTCATCCTTGCTGTTAAAGTGAGCATAGAATGCACCGTTGGTGACTCCCGCATCCTTGCATATGATCCTTATCGAAGCATCGCGAAAACCTTTGCTTCTGAAATGCTCCTTCGCACTCTTAAGGATCCTCTCATGCGTCTGATTGTAGTCGTAACCCATTTTCTTCTCCGAATCCTACTTTATTACTATGTAATATTACGCCGTAATATTTATACGCATTCAGTGTCCTGCTGTCAATACTTTTTCGTATCAATCTTCTTTTATCTTTTTCGAGCCAATCAAAAACCCCTCCGGAAGGGATCTTCCGAAGGGGCGGTATGTATAGGTTTTGTAATCAGTTCACAGCTGAATCGAGCTTATGTCGTCGGTGCTTCAGGTGCTGAAGGTGTACCGCTTACTGACTCTGCTTCACCGGTTGAGACGTTCAGTGTCTGGACATTCTCAAGGCCGGATACTGTGATGTTCTTGTTGACCTTAGCGTCATAAGTATTAGCTCTCATGATCTCTCTGATGTCGATTCCTGTTGTTTCCTTTACGGACTCAATTGTCTGTGCAAGGACGGAAGGAACATAGGAGCCCATTGAGTTTACACCTGTGTCGCCGTTGCCTGAATCGATGATCGTAACCTTGTCGATCGTGGACAGAGGCTTTGCGATCTCTGCTGCCATTTCAGGAAGTGCCTTAACGATCATTTCCATCATAGCTGCCTGACCGTACTTCTTCATAGCTTCAGCCTTCTTCTCGAGTGCTTCAGCCTCAGCTAAACCCTTAGCAGCGATAGCTGCAGCTTCAGCTTCACCGACCTTACGGATACCTTCAGCTTCCTGAGCCTTGGCATAGAGGTCAGCCTCAGCCTGTACTTTGCGTGCTTCAGCCTGCTTCTCGAGTTCGAACTTCTCAGCTTCAGCCTTTCTCTGTCTCTCATAGAGAGATGCGTCAGCTGCCTGCTGCTTAGCGAACTTCTCAGCTTCTGCCTTCTTCTTGACTTCAGCGTCGAGAGCCTGCTCTTTAACTTCAGCTTCTTTCCTCTTGAGGTCGACTTCCTTCTCCTGACGAGCGATGTCGGCATTGGTCTTTGTGACCTCGATGGTCTTTCTCTGATTCTCTTTCTGGATCTCGTAAGCTGCGTCAGCCTCAGCCTGCTTGGAGTCTTCGACTGTCTTGAGCTCTGCTCTCTTGATAGCGAGTTCGTTCTGCTTTACGGCGATCTCAGTGTCTGCTGCGACCTTAGCGTCGTTAGCTTCCTTCTGTGCCTGTGCCTGAGCGATAGCTACGTCTCTGTCTGCCTGAGCCTTAGCGATGGAAGCATCCTTCTGGATCTTTGCCATGTTGTCCTGACCCAAAGCGTTGATGAGGTCTTTCTCATCCGTTACGTGCTGAACGTTGCAGGAGATGATCTCGATACCGAGACGCTTCATATCTTCCTGAGCCTTCTGCTGAACTTCGTCACCGAACTTCTTTCTGTCGTTGCAGAGGTCCTTCAAGGTGATCGTACCGATGATCTCTCTCATGTTACCCTGGAGGGAATCAACGAGTGAATCACTGATCTGCTGTTCCTTCATGTTGAGGAAGTTCTTCATGGCGATCTTTACGCCTTCGCCTTCGCTCATGACCCTTACCTTTGCGACGGCGTCGATGTTTACACCGATGAAGTCTGCTGTAGGTACATATCCGTCAGTCTTGATGTCGATCGAGATCTGCTTGACAAGGAGCTCGTCCTTTCTCTCGAAGAAGGGCATCTTGAGGCCTGCTCTACCGATAAGGATCTTAGGGTTCCTGCGGAGACCCGAGATGATGTAGGCCTTGTCCGGCGGTGCCTTTACATAGCTGCAGATAACGATGATGATCACAATGATCGCAATGATTATTGCTGCAATGATCGGGCCTGTTAAAAATTCTGGCATTTTCTTATCCTCCTTATTTCTTAAAAAACCCCACACCGGATAAGGTACGGTACGGGGAAGCATTAGATATTGCTAAAGATATTTTACAATACGGGTACCCCCGGTCAAGAAAAATCGTATCGGAACAAATCCGATTTGTACACTTGAATAATTTGGAATATCCCCGGTTGTGCGGGTTTAATATTTTTCTACAATTTCAAGCCTCAAAAAAACCGTGATGCAGTCATACAAGGCATCAGAGCAATTCAAAATAAAAGCCCGCCTTTACGATGGGCGGGCCTGTTGCTCTTAAATATCTGTATCAGATCACTTGAAGAAGTATACGAATCCCAGAACGTGGAGGACTACGCCTGCAATGCAGAAGAAGTGCCAGACCATGTGTGAGAACTTGAATCTTCTCTTGGAGGGCGCGAAAAAGATACCTACCGTATATACGATCGCACCGGATAAGAGGAGCCAGAAGGTTACAAGTGATGTATTTCTGTAGAACTCGACGATCCTGAAGATGATTCCCCAGCCCATCAATGCATAGATGAAATAAGTGAATCCCTTGCCGACCTTTGTGTGATAAGCAAGTGCTGTAACGAGAACACCTGCGACTGCACAAGCTGCTTCCAGAGCCCAGAGAACTGCGCCTGAGATGGGGCCCAGGACATTGATGCAGATAGGTGTGTATGCGCCAAGGATCGCAAAGTATGCAACGCTTCTGTTGACCTTGTTCATGACTCTCTTGTGGGGAGTGCCATGCTTCATGAGGTGATATACCGTGGACATGAGGAGCGCTAAGATCAAGGTGATGATGAAAGCAGAGATCGCGATGACAGACATGATAACGTGTGCCTGTGAAGCGCTTGCATCTGCAGTAACTTTTAAGTATGTATTTATTGCAGCGAAAGGAAGGAGACCTAAGAGATAGAGACCTGCGACGCCGGATGTGATGGAGTTGCCGACTTCCTCACCGAAAGTCTCATATGTCTTGTTGATGCCTCTTCTTACAGCCTGCTTGGAGCTCTCAAACCATGTAAGCTGCTTGAGGCCTTCTTCGAGCGGATCTTCACCGGTCTGCGCAGCATGCTTCTTGTCGGAGCTGCTTGCGAGCAGTGTCTTCCAGTATTTTTTGTTCTTAGCCATCGTTCCTATTCTCCATACTTTTAGTCAACTGATACATTTTACAAGGTGTCAGGTAGGTTTTCAACCTCGGGGAAATGCTTATCTCTAATAATCTCCGCCATCTTGTGAAGGGAAATCCGGTACTGCCGGATCACTTCCGCTGCCGCCGGGTGCTCCGAGCTGTATGACATCGTCTGCTTTAGGCTTCGGGGGAGGCATCGGTATGGCCTCATCTGCCTTCGGCTTGGGAGCTCCGAGCACGATCGGCTCTTCACTCTTCTTATCTTCCGCGGGAGTTCCTGCACCTAATGCTTCGACCGTCTTCTTCCCGGGCGCGCCGATATGGACAGGTCTTACGGGAGCTCTTACGCCGGCACGGGGCTTAGTCTTGACGCCGTCCTTCAATGCAGGCTTCTCTTCTTCAGCGGACGCCTTGATGGCTGACATGTCTTCGCCGTTAAAGGAAGGCAGGTGCTTTCTTGTGATGTCGGCAGGTGTCTGGGCCGTGACGGGTGCTGAGATGACTGTGCCCAGTACTTCGGGCTTGCCGGATATCTCCGGTTTCCTGGCAGCCTTAGGAGATGCCTGGTCAGGCGTCATCGGGTTAAGCTGCTCGGAAAGATATGCGAGTCTGTAGAATCTTATGACCCTTAAAAGGATGGGCCAGAATATTGCGATCGGCAAAAGCCAGTATACGATCTTCGATGCGGCTGCGTCGCCAATGAGCTTTGACAGGGCTGCGAAAGGCGCCTGCATTACGTTATAGACAGTTCTTAATACGAGTGCGCCGAGCTTCGTGGCGATGCCGGCATCCTCCATCGCGAGCTTCTCTGCAGGATAGAACCACAAAGGCAGATAGATAAGGAATCCGTATGCCGCAAGTCCCCAGTTGATCCATTCCTTCTTCTTGAATGCAGCGAAAAAGGGCAGGAAGAATACGAAGAACAGTGTATAGAGAAGGCTTAAGAAGCGCTCTAATACGGGGAAGTCTCTGGGAACTATGCCGTCATAAGTAAAATAGAGCGGCGAGAAGAAGACGAATGCCAGAGCACCCGCTATAAGTCCCAAGAATACACATGTGAAGTAGTCTCTTCTCATATATCCCCTTACATTTTAATAGGCCGGCTCAAAAAGAGCCGACCCTATTTTAATACAAAATACTTTGTTTATAAATTATCTGCTGTATTTTTGCCTTAATCCAGCGGTCTTAAGTATTTGATCTTGAGCGACTTGACCGTTACGCCGCCTGATGCGAAATGCACGCGGAATACGCAGTTCTTGGCATACATCATGCACTCGGTTTCCTTTGTGACGAGCTCACCGTTCGTGCCGTTCCATGTAACAACGGCAAAAGGAATGCTCGTGATATAGCATGTCATGGGAATCTGTGCGAGCTCACCTAAGTTGGAATAACCGGTGAATTCGAGCGAATAGTAGCCCTGCTTCTCGCATGTGATGCCGAAGACAAAGTCCTTGCCTCTTGAAGTCTTTGTCTTGCACTCAATGGTTATCTCGTCTGTCATCTCATAGAAAACATCAGTATCGACTTCGACGTCATCATCGCCGAAGGGACTGTCGACATGACAGATCTTTACTTCATTGCCTTCTACCCTGTCCATGGCAGGCGTGTTCATAGCAAAGTTCAGGATGTTCCTTGCATTTCTCTGGAGCTCGGCGCGTGTGATCTGGGAGCCGTCACCTTCGGTAAGTTCCTTGTAGGTGTCAGCTTCTAAAAGATTCTCCTTTTCGACGCAGGTGCAGACCATGTAAACGTCGTTCTGGGATCTTGCCATGACTGAATGATCTTCGAGATTGTACTTCTCGGCAAGCGTAACTTCCTTGTTGATATAAGCCCACCAGTCGGTCATTACAAGGCCCGTAAAGCCCCACTGCTCGCGGAGGATCATGGTGTTCTGGTCATAGTGGTTGGCGCTGTATGTGTCATTGATCCTGTTGTAGCTTGTCATGACGCATCTTGCGCCGCCTTCCCTGATCGCGATCTCGAAAGCGGGCAGGTAGATCTCGCGGAGCGCACGTGAAGATACGCGGGAGCTCATCTCACGTCTGTGTGTCTCACGGTTATTTGCGCAGAAGTGCTTGATAACAGGCGTTACGCCGGACTTCTCGAGAGCTTTGACCTGGGCAGCAGCCATAAGGCCAGTAAGGAGCGGATCTTCGGAGAAATACTCGAAGTTGCGTCCGTTAAGGGGATGCCTGTGGATGTTGATGCCGGGGCCTAAGAGAGCGTCGATCTTGTTGGAGAGCATCTCGATTCCGAGATATGTATAAAGCTCTTCTACAAGCTCAACGTTGAATGTCGATGCAAGGCATGTTCCGTTAGGAAGAGAGAAGGCCTTCTTGCCTGAATCAAGTCTCATTCCGGAAGGACCGTCAGTGCAGCAGAGCGTAGGAACGCCCATAGCCTTGAGCTCTTTGGTGATGCCTCCGAACGCAGCTGCAGTGCCGAGTGTAACCTTGGGGCTTCCCATTCCCTCGCCTCTGATTATGAGGCAGAGATCCTCATCGGTAAGCTGTGCGATGAATTCATCCATCGTATTCTTTCCGTGTCTGACGTCAGTTAACTTAATGCCCTTATCGCCGGTCTGAGGGATCTCCGGAGCGACTCTGTCCATTCTTGTTGCAAGGTGATCGACAGTCTTAAGAGGCGTATCCTCCTCGCCTTTTGAATATGTGCCGTCGCCGTTGGGAATTGCCGTAAGGCGCTTATAAGGCTTAAGCGGAAGGAGGGCGTTTTCGAGAGCTTCAAGAAGCTTTCCTTCTGCAAGCTCGAAAGAACCGACAGGCTCAGCACTTATAAAATCGCTTCCGAGGAAGAATTCGTAAGTGCCCTTCTCAAGAACGAAGCCTGTTGTTCCGAAGCCCGTTCTTCCGTCGTCGTCAAATGAAGCGAATCTTCTGAAAGGAGCGGTGATCGTGATGCGCTCTTCACAGCCTGAAGGAATGTTGCCGGTCTTGGTAAATCCGGCCAATACTCTGGAAGGTTTGGAAAGCTTGCCGTCAGGAGCCTTGCAGTAGAGCATGACAGCCTTCTTGCCTGACACGCTGCCTGTGTTCTTAACAGTTGCGCTTACCGTTACTTTTTCGCTGTCATAGTCGAAAGATATTCCGGAAAGCTCGAAAGATGTATAGGACAGACCGAATCCGAAGGGATAGAGAACATCCTTGGTGTCGAATGTGGAGAAGTATCTGTAGCCGACGAAGATATCTTCCTGATAGATGTCTTCCTTGATGTCCTTAAGGAAATTGGCATCCGAAGGATAGTCTTCGAGCTTTCTTGCGATCGTATCGGGAAGCGCTCCTGAAGGGTTCTCCTTGCCTGTAAGGACTCTTGCGACGCTGATGCCGCCGATCATGCCGGACTGCCAGACATAAAGAACGCTCTTGATGCCGTACTTGTCTACGAATGACATGTCGATGATGTTGCCGACATTAAGAAGGACAATGGTCTTGTCGAATGCCTTGGTTACATTAGCGAGCATCTCTTCTTCGCTGTCGCTTAAGAAGTATGCGCCCTTCTCGGCGGAATTATCCCTGTCTTCGCCTGCGGTCCTCGCGATGATGATGACCGCATAGTCGTTCCTTGAAGCAAGCTTTTCTGCAAGCTCGGAAGACACAGGCATCTCGGCCTGAGACCATGCCTCCTTGCCCCAGCCGAGTCCTGCGTCGATGGGATTTTGTTCATCCCATTTGTCGTATATGTCCATGAGCTCAGCATCAAGCGTAACGCTGTCTGAGTCATTGAGACCTTCTCTGATGTCGGTTACATGGTGAACGTTTACCATGCCGCCGGAACCTGTTCCGGACTTGTAGTAATGGATCTGCATTCTTCCGAAGAGAGCGACGCGGGCGCCGGTCTTTAGCGGAAGGACGTTGTCTTTATTCTCGAGCATGACGATGCCTTCGGCAGCCGTCTTGATTGCTGATTCAGTATATTCATTCCAGTTAAGGGTTATCTCATTCATAGATATATCCTCCTGATTATTCCCGTGATTTCGATGTGCATTGAATATACAGCATTTCAAGGCAGTATGATTGTATTTTACCCGCATTTATTATTCATTTCTTGCTCTTGGTGGCAATGAGTGTGAACAAGCCGTGAATTAAAGGGTTTTGCCGTTGATTAAGTTATAAATAAGCAATCTTTTTGATATGAAACGGAATATCCGAAGACCTATAATGTGTAGACTTCAAAATCAAAAGGATCCATATGGCAAGAACTGATCTGGACATGACAAAGGGCAATCCGATGTCGATCATATTCAAGTTCACACTGATGCTCCTGCTGGGAAATATCGCCCAGCAGCTCTATAACATCGTGGACACTATAATCGTCGGCAGGAATGTCGATGCTATGGCGCTTGCCGCAGTGGGATCCACCGGAACCATCATGTTCCTCATGTTCGGCACGTCGAACGGAATGGTATCGGGCTTTACGATCGTTACGAGCCAGAGATACGGCGCCGGCGATACCAAAGGCGTAAAGGCTTCCGTCACCAACGGCCTTTATCTGTCGCTTATAATCGCCGCTCTTATTACGGGCGCCGGGTTATTGTTCATGCGCCCTCTTCTCGTGCTCATGAACACGCCTGAAGAGATCTTCGATTACGCTCTGACATATATTTCGACGGTCTGCGCAGGCATCGTCTGCGTTATCCTCTATAACTACTGCGCATCGCTTATGAGGGCGGTCGGAAACAGCCTTATGCCCCTGATCTTCCTTATCTGTTCGGCTGCGACAAACGTGGGCTTAGACCTCTGGTTCATAGTCGGATTTAAGATGGGAACATTCGGTGCGGCACTTGCGACAGTAATAGCACAGGGCCTCGCGGTCATTCCGTGCATCATTTTCATATATGCGAAAATGCCGACATTAAGGCCTTCCAAAGAGGACTGGAAATGGAATCCCGTGATCATCAAAGAACAGCTTAAATACGGCATTCCGATGGCTATACAGTACAGCATCACCGCGTCCGGCACGGTCATTATGCAGAGCGCGTTCAATACTTTCGACTACATCGCCGTCGGCGCCATCACCGCGGCAAGCAAGTTCCAGGGAATCATCACGATGGGAATGTTCTCCGTAGGCCAGACGATGGCAGCTTACGCCGGCCAGAACTACGGCGCAAAGAACATGAAGAGGATCAGACAGGGTGTAAACAGTGCCTTAAAGCTCTATATCTTCTATTCCGCGGCAGCTGCATTGATCTCGATCCTGTCCGTACCTAAGATCCTCTGGATCTTCTTTGATTCGGAGGTGGACATCTCGCTTTATATTCCGTGGGCAATGCCTTATATCATAGAGTGTGCGTTGTGCTATTTCTTCCTGGCGATGATCTTCATCTACAGGCACACGATCCAGTCCGTAGGCTATGCACAGCTTGCAATGATCTTAGGCTTCGTGGAGCTTGGCGCGAGGATCCTCACATCCTTTATTTCCATACAGATACATAACTATTATGTCGCCGTCGCTTCAGACCCGTTCGCATGGGCCCTTGCAGGAATTTGCGGCTTGATAATAGCTCGCGTTATCTTTAAGAAGATCGAGAAAAGATGGGCCGCTGAAGAGCCTTCGAAGTCTCCCGCAATCGCAGAAACAGAGGATTAAGTCGTCTCGGCAGTGCTCTCCGTAGTGCCGGTAACGGCATCTGCAGGAGTGTTCTTAACGTTAAATTCCATTCCGACCAGCTGCTTTATCGACTGGTCATAGATAAAGAAACAGTAGAAGCCGTCCTTGAAATTCTCTTCCTGCGTGTATGTGATCTTAATCTCTGTAGGATTCTCATCGATAATGGTCTTTGAAATATGGATATAAGTCCATTCGGGCTGAGTCTCAAGAGCCACTGCATAGATATAGGTCCAGACATACTCAGGTGCACGTTCATCGAGTTCAAAGACAATAGTGAATGTATTCGTATCCTTATATGTCTCAGTCTTAGGATCCCATCCCTCGCCTGTCATATAGCACTTCTTTACCATGTCGAAAAGCTTGAAGTACTTAACGTCACTGACGTTGTAGTCATAAACCGGTACAAGGACATCGGGATTGGCAAGGACAAAGTGCTTGCCGGATTCATCCTTTACGAATTCGAGCGTGAATCTATTATCTACGGTATCATCGATCTCGCGGAGCAGAGTATTGAACTCGGCAGGACCCATGAACTCCTTTTTCTGCATCTTAACTTTTCTATAGTCCTTATAAGAGAACGTAACGTCAACAGAGCATTTGCTTCCCCAGATCCCGCCCTTGAAGCTGTACTCGTCGATCTTATATGTGATCGTTGTGGCGATCAGGTTCATAAGACGCCGTTCATTGGTGATCCTGGGCTTGGTAAAGTCCTTGTCATCATCTGCTGTTACGACCGGCATCTTGCGTTCCATCTCCCGCGACGGAGCAACGCAGTTATCGGTGAATTTCTCGAGATTACAGTCAGCTAAGGCATTTCCGATCTTCTCAATGGTGTCAAAGACTTCCTCTTTTACACCTGAGACCTTTGTTTCTTTGGTCTCTTTGCTGCTGACCGGTGTATCAAACATGCTGCAGGATGCTAATGAAATGACATTCGCCAGCACCAGAATAATCGAAATCAGTCTTTTTCTCATCTTTCCCTCGTCCTCCGAACAGAGATTATTATATCTCAAATACAAATGAACAGGAAAAAATGTGGCAATTTGTTTTCCGGGGCGCGGAAAAGTGTACAAAAAAAGGCGGCGCCTTACAGACACCGCCTTCATTGGTTTTAAGTTAAAGGACTTAAGATCAAGCCTTACCGTCTGAACCGAGAACGTACTTAATCTTGTGAGCAACCATGTCCTTAACAGCCTGACGAGCGGGCTTAAGGTACTGACGGGGATCGAAGTGATCAGGGTGCTCAGCGAAGTACTTACGGATGTTACCTGTCATAGCAAGACGGATATCGGAGTCGATGTTGATCTTGCATACAGCGA
>JAEFBA010000004.1 GCA_016292145.1 Saccharofermentans sp. | reverse complement strand
CGTTTCTTGAGAGTAAGCAATTCCTCGATCGTAAACCTTAAGAAGATAAAACGTATCGAATCATCCTTGCTCCAGAAATTCATCCTGCATATGACTAACGGATCCAAAGTCGATGTAACCAGAAGTTATTACTACATTTTCAGAGAAAGAATAGGAATCTAAAGGGGAAAATAATATGACAGTAGTTTCAATCGGTGTTTATACAATTTTATTTCCAATGATAGTGATCATTACAGTAGCGGCGTTCTTTATTTACAAAGCCATATACGACAAGCACACCAACAAAGTCCTGGAATCAGGCGAGGCAGATAAGCGGAAATGGATAGCGCCGTGGGGTATGGCACTCATAGTTCTGGGCGCTCAATTACTGCTGGCAGCAAGTGTCTTGTTTCCGATTTCTATGTTAATGATCGATCCTGGTACGCAAGAAACTAATCTTGAATTATCAAGTGAGAACCCGGTGCTTTTTGATATAAGTGACGGCGCAATGTTTCTTGCAGATGAAGAAAACTATACTGAGGAGTCAACATTAACCGAAGACGGCATAAAAATAATTATTTACCACAATAAGAATGCAGGTGATAACAATAAGTTTATTCTAATTGGTGAAATAGAAAAAGAAACAAAAGAACCGGCAGGAGTTTACATTTCTTACGAGAATGCCGGCACAAACGCCAGTTGCTTGTGTGGTATGACGGAGAATAAAGATTCTTCAAAATTATATTTTAAGTGCGAAGTCCTGAAAAAACCTGATACTCCGGCTTATATGGTTGTCGGGATTAAGAACGGACAGGTTACCAATATGTCAGGTAACGAAATAGATTTTGATAAGGACGTTAAGCTCGTATTCTGATACAAAATACTTGGGGTAGTAGGAATAGGTAAAAAGAACGTGTACTGCAAAAAGCGGTACACGTTTTTTGTTCTGCAGATCATTTAAAATATAAAATATTATAGACATTATATTTCTTTCTTTAGATAAAACTGTTATTATCTTCTTGGGGATTTAACAAAATCACGAAGGTGTAGTTAGTTTTGATAAGCAAAGCTGCTTATCTCTGACTGCACTTTTTTATTTGGTTTAAAAGTTCCCAATTATTTCAGGAAGGAGCGAAAACGTGTTATGGTTGATAGCACTATTTTTTCTGTTGATTCAAATAATCTCACTATGAGGATTCAACAGGCTGAAATGTATCTCAAGGAATTTGAGAACGAGGTTAAGAGAGCAAACGGTTCTACCGGCATTTTCAGATCCCAAGCAGATGCTTTGGAGAGGATAAAGATCCTCAATGAATTTGCACCTAATGATCCCCGCGTTCAAGATCTTATGCAGAGAGCCAGAAAATGCATCATGGGTTCAAGCGGCAATTTCATTGATATTACAGATGACATGCTTGCTTATCTCAGGAATGAAGAAGAACTTAAAAAGACGTTCGCCCAGAAGAGTGAAGATGCATGGAATAAGCTTCTTGCCGAATATGATGGAAAGATTCGCGAAAAGCTATATCCCGCTCCTGATGTGCTTTCTGAAAATATCGATGATCTTAAGGATCAGTACGTTATCATAGATGAAGTTCAATATCCTGGTAATCAGTTCATGGGTGTAACCGGCGAATACATTTCGGTAGGAAAACGTTCTACAGGCATGTATTTTATTAAGATAGATACAAGAAAGTGGCTTGGACCATATGAAGCTGTAAAGCGTTATAGAAGACAGGTTGACAGTACAATGTCTGAAGTAAGAAATTGGACTGTCTTGGGTGTTATCAGTGACCTTGCCATGGAGATTCCACAGGCAGGTGAGGAAAAGGTTGGTGCTCCAGTATATGCCGTTGTAGTAGATCCGGTAGCGCTTTATGTTCCCGGTCATGTATTAGGTTTGTATTCAGCAGAAAAAGAAAATAGTGGTTATTTTGTTGGTGAGGACGAAGTCGAAGCAATTAAGGCCAGCTGGTTGTCTGTTAAGAGTGTTCCCGGCGATGTTACTCCGGAAGCTCTAGTAGACATTTTCCAGAGAGCAATCAAGGAGAAGAATTATGATCTTTATCTTGACTGCATTCAGCCAGAACGTCAGGAAACAGACATTCAGAAATCTCTCCTCTTATATCACTGGGATCTTCATCAGGAGCGTTTCCACGGCGAATATGTCTATGCAAAGGCCGATCCTGAAAAGACGAAAATAACTGTTGTTTCCGGATATGACGATAAAAATGATCTGAATTCATATTTCCTCAGTGCAGAAGATCAGCAGAAGATCGCATCACACTATGGAGATAAGGTTGAATATGCTTCTGTAGAAACCATCGCATTTGATAAGAACGGCAAACAGCTCGGTAGTCCAAACAGAAGAAATCTCATTAGGACTAACGGCGGCAGATGGTACATTCGTGATTATGAGATCAGATTCTAATAAATCGTTAAAGGAGATAATTCTATGCAAATTGATGTTAATCAGCTCATGAGTGCGTTAAAACAGATGGATCTTGCGGGTGAGATAACGTATTCCACAAAGCCTATCATTGATGCCATTGAACTTATAAAGAGAATGACAGAAACAGGTTTAGGTTTCGAAGAGACTAATGAAACTCTTCGATCAATTTATGAGTTTGAATTGGCGCCCGGAGGGAGATTGGGAAGCATTTCATCCCAGTATGGCGCTCTTGTTGGTGAAGCCAGCGCTGTAAATCAAGGAAAATTCGATTTGGCCAGTGGCAAAGCATTAATGTATTTGGGCGATATTGTAAATATACAGCCTGTTCTAAAAGCCGCTTATGACATTGTTTTGGGACTTTTGTGGCTGGAAGACGGCTCTGCACTCATTTTAGCGAAGGAGACCTTTGACAGAGCTGGATATCATTATGAACTTAGAGAATATATCGAGCGTGATGTTAAGGGCGTTTATGCTATTGTCAGCAGTAAACACGAAAGCGAGAATGAGAAAACAAATAAATTGCCGCCTCTCGATTTTACAAAAATAGAGGACCAGAACACTTACCTTAAAGCGCGTGAATTTGATTTCGCCATACTTTGTACAAAGTATCTTCCGCCCAACGGAATATTACTTGATCCTTGTACACATAATTTCAGGTTTATGCCTGACAGGGAAGCACAGGTAATTACTCTTGATAAATATTCAGAAAGAATATGTCGTCTTATGGATAAGATTGCTGACATTGAAGTTACGCTGGCTGCTTGTGAGCTCTTTTTCGCAATGCCCAAAGCCATTCCTCAATCTAAAGAGTGTCAGGTGCTTTTGGATTTAGTTAAGCAGCTTGTCACAGGAATAAATGATTTAGGTAAACACACTCTCGATATCTATGACAAATTCAAGAAGGGTGGAGACGAAGTCCCTTACTGCTTCATGAGGAAAATCAAGGCATTTGAAGAAGTCAGCGGATTCGGTTTGCAGGATCTGAATAAAGACGAACCTATAAAGACTGGTCTTCATCTTAGACTTAACTATAAAATCATGTTTACAGCGTTAGTTGAATATAAAAAGGTCTTTATGAGAGGTTTCGGTTTGTTCGATTATTGATAATTACAGTGATTCGAAAAACGGTTTGTGATCCTTATAGTAGACGGTTTCCTTGAATCCTAACGATTTCAGGTATTCTACGGCTTCGGTAAAGCATACGGCAAAAGTGCCGGGGAAGTGTGAGTCGGAGCCTAAGGTAATAAGTTTTCCTCCCATGTCGCGATACCTGTTAAGTATGGCACTGTCGGGAAGCCATCTCGTAAATCCGCCGTCTTTATGCTTTTGTATCGATTTGGTATTGATCTCCAGGGCCTTGTCCTTGGAGATCATTACTTCAAAGAGCCTGTCTATTTCCTTAGGGGTCTCTTCGTATGTGATGAAATCGTTCTTGTTGTCCGCATATCTGTTGATGTAGTCGTAGTGGGCTACAACGTCGAAGTTATTACACTTTTCGCACATCTCGGCCATGATGTTTATATACTCGCTGTGGAGCTCTTTGGCAGGCATCTTGTAGCAGTCACGGTCTACATAGAAATCCTTGCCGCGGAAGAGGTGAACGCTCATCAGGACCACATCCAGGGGAATAGAAGCCGCCACTTTGTCGATCTCTTCGGCAACATGAGTCTGATATCCGAATTCGATGCCTTTGAGGAGCTCGAAATCGCCTGCCTTGGCGCGCCATTCTTCAAATGTCCTGTTGTATTCTTCAAGGTCGAACATCCAGTTAAGGCCGTCGTCGACATAGTCTATTTCGTAGTGTTCAGTGATTCCGATCCTGTTAAATCCTTTGGATTTTGCTTCATTTATCAGCTCATCTATGGTCTGTCCTGCATCAACTGAGAAGTGTTTTGTATGATTATGTCCGTCAGTTATCATTTTGTCCCCTTAATTAAAAGATTTTATTTTACTTTATGGTATCATAAGTTTATTAGAAAGAGGTGATACTTATGCCTAAGAAAAAAGAAACCAAAAAGATCAAGACAAGCGAGCTTTTCGCTGAATTTCCCAACCTTTATGAGGTAGCTTCAGAAGATGATATGACAGCTACTTTTAATTTTGCCGAGGAATATAAGGCATTTTTGGATAATTCCAAGACAGAACGCGAATTTGCCGCAAATGCAATCGCAGCTGCCGAAGACCTCGGTTATGTCGATATCGCTACGAAGGACACCTTAAAGCCCGGTGACAAGGTCTACCAGAGCATTAAGGGCAAGGGCTTTGCAGCAGCTGTTATCGGTAAGAAGAGCCCTGCTGAAGGATTTAACATCCTTGGTGCCCATATCGATTCGCCCAGACTGGACTTAAAGCCCAATCCGATCTACGAGGATAACGACACTGTTTACTTCAAGACCCATTACTATGGCGGTATCAAGAAGTATCAGTGGACAACGATCCCTTTGGCTGTGCACGGTGTTGTATTTACAAATGACGGCAAGGCTCATCAGATCGTAGTAGGTGAGAAGGACACAGATCCCGTATTCTACATCACTGACCTTCTTCCGCATCTCGGAAATGAGCAGATGACAAAGAAAGCATCTGACTTCATTCCTGCTGAAGACCTTAACGTAGTAATAGGCGGAATTCCCTGCAAAGATGATAAGAAGTCTTCTGATATCTTCAAGGCAGGTGTTCTGAAGATCCTTTTCGAGCAGTACGGCATCAAGGAGAAGGATTTTGTATCTGCCGAGATCGAGATCGTTCCCGCTACTCATGCAAGAGATGTTGGTTTTGACCGTGCTTATATTGCAGCTTACGGCCATGACGATAAGGTCTGCGCTTATCCTGCATTAAGAGCTTTGCTCGCTCAGGAGAAGCCCAAGAAGACATGCGTCTGCCTCCTTACTGATAAGGAAGAGATCGGTTCTTACTCTAATTCCGGCGCTACATCCAATCTTTATGAGAATTTCCTCATGGAAGTATTTGCCAAGGCTGAGGGCGGCATCGACAAGTTCAATACACTTAAGTTCCGTAAGGCTCTTGCAGCTACAAAGATGCTCTCTACAGACGTCACGACAGCATACGATCCCAAGTACGCTTCAGTATTTGAGAAGAATAACACTGCATTTATGTCCCACGGTCTTAAGATCGAGAAGTATACAGGTGCAAGAGGCAAGTCCGGCTGCTCAGAAGCTACTGGCGATTTCATTGCCGAGATCACAGACATCTTCGAGAAGAATTCCATCCCGTGGCAGACAGGTGAACTCGGCCGAATCGATGCAGGCGGCGGCGGAACTATCGCTGCAATAATGGCTGAACTCGGTATGGACGTTGTCGATATGGGTGTTCCCGTATGGTCAATGCATGCTCCTGTTGAGGTAATCTCCAAGATCGACCTTTACTATCTCTATCTCGGATATAAAGCCTTTATTGAGAACATCGGATAATGTCAAAGAAAAGAACGGTAGAACGTAAAACTGCAATAAAGAACAGTGTCGGAAGAATAATTGTCTTCGGATTGCTTGTAATTGCGCAGATAATAGGTTTTGTCGTTCTTTTATATTATCTCGGAAGTTATTTTCCGCCGCTTGATATCGCCGTGAGAGCCGTTGCTTTGATCGTTGTTTTAGGCATCAATTCAAGGGATCATAACGGCGTATTTAAGCTCATCTGGGTTATCGTGATCCTGCTGTTTCCTGTGCCCGGATTGTTATTCTATGTCCTGAATAACTTTTCGAGTTCGAAGCATAAGATCAAGAGGCGTCTTGAGAAGGTCGACATGATGGTCTTCTCCCATCTGAACTATAACGATGAGATTTTCGCTGACTTTAAGAAAGAGGACCCCGCCAGGGCTTCAAATGCGAGATATTTAAGAGGCTTTGAATTCCCGATCTATCAAGGCACGGATATCAGATATTATCCTGTGGCCTACGATGCTTACAAGGCGCAGATCGAAGATATCAAGAATGCCAAGGAATATGTTTATCTTGAGTATCATGCGATCGAGACCAAGGAAGCATTTGAGCCTTTGCATGAAGCTTTGAAGGAGAGAGCAGCCGCAGGCGTTGACTGCAGGGTCTTGTATGATGATGTGGGATCGTTCCTCTTTATCAACAGGAACTTTGTAAAAGTCCTTGAATCCGAAGGCATCAAGTGCAATGCGTTTAATCCGGCTTATCCGGTCGTATCGTTGTTCATGAATAACCGTGACCACAGAAAGATCACAGTTGTTGACGGCAAGGTAGGATATACAGGCGGCTATAATATCGCGGACGAGTATTTCAATATCGTAAATCCGTACGGACGCTGGAAGGACAACGGCATCAGGCTTGAAGGTCCTGCTGTCCAGAGTCTTACTGCAATGTTCATTGAGATGTGGAACTTTGCGGACATGAAGAAGAAGGACGACGATATGATGACGTTCGAAGCTGTCCCGATCGCTCCGGTCAAAGGCGCTTCGGGATACTGCGTTCCCTATTGTGACAGCCCTCTTGATAATGAGCCGGTAGGTGAGAATGTCTACCTTAACATGATCAATAATTCCCAGGAATACTGCTGGATCATGTCGCCATATCTCGTTTTGTCTGATGAGATGGCAAGGGCCTTGCAGATAGCGGCTAAACGCGGTGTTGATGTAAGGCTTATGACACCCGGCATTCCGGATAAGAAGCTCACGTACAGCGTAACGAGATCTTATTACAACATGCTTATTACGAGCGGCGTCAGGATCTATGAATACACACCGGGATTCAATCATTCGAAGACATTCCTCTGTGATGACAAGTGCGCTGTTGTAGGAACCATTAACCTTGATTTCAGAAGTCTTTACCATCACTTTGAGAATGCGGTCTATATGTACAGGACCGAATGTCTCAAGGATATTAAGCAGGATTTCTTTGACACGTTCGATGAATGCCGTGACGTTACCGAGAAATACAGGAAGAAGCCAAATGTGTTTGTCTGGTTCTTCAAATCAATATTAAGACTTATCGCACCGTTGTTATAACGGGATAGAAAGGATACTTTATGTCTGTTCGCTTTTATAATTGCAGGATCCTCAAGATGACCGACGACAAGATCATCGAAGGTGAGCTGTGGACTGATAATGACAGGATAAGCTATATCGGACCGTCTGTTGACGTCTCTGATAAGAAGTTTGACCGTGAGATTGACTGCAAGGGCAATCTCTTAATGCCTGGTCTTAAGAATGCCCACACGCATTCTGCCATGACATTCTCCAGATCTCTGGCAGATGAATACTGTCTTAACGACTGGCTTCATAAGGCAATATTCCCCAGGGAAGCAAAGCTCACACCTGAAGCGGTTTACTGGTTCTCCAAACTTGCTTATGCAGAATATCTTGCAGGCGGTGTTACGGCATGCTTCGATATGTATTTCCATAGGGAAGAGAATGCCAGGGCTGCTGTCGAGACAGGCTTCAGACATGTATTCTGCGGTGCGGCTAATGATTTCGGCGGCTTTGAAAGCCTTGAAAAATACTATAACGAACTTAATTCTTACGATCCGCTTGTATCCTTCAAATTAGGTTTCCATGCCGAATATACGACATGCGAAGATAACCTTAAGTTCATGTCAGAGCTTGCTCATAAATATGAAGCTCCTGTATTTACACATATTTCCGAGACAAGAGAAGAAGTGGAGGGCTGTAAGGAAAGATATGGCGTAACGCCTGCAGTTCTCTTTGATAAGCTCGGTATCTTTGATTTCGGCGGCGGCGGATTCCACTGCGTCTGGTTTACGGATGAAGACAGGGAGATCTTCAAGAAGCGCGGGCTCTGGTCCGTATTTAATGCATGCTCCAATTTAAAGCTTGCAAGCGGTATCACACCTGTTTACAAGTTCATCGAAAAGGATATGAAGATCGCTATAGGTACTGACGGCGCAGGCTCTAACAATGCGCTTTCAATGTTCCGCGAGATGTATCTTGATACCGTTCTTTCCAATGTTGAGACACATAATGCCGCAGCAGTAGATCCTTTTACTATCCTTAAGGCAGGAACTACAGGCGGCGCTCTGTGTATGGGCCTTAATGATTCAGATGTTCTTGCTGAAGGCAAGAAGGCTGATATCATCATGATCGACATGAATAAGCCTTCGATGCAGCCTGAGAACAATATCGTAAGAAATATCGTATACAGTGCTGATAACTCAGTAGTTAAGATGACCATGATCGACGGTAAGATCCTTTATGAGGACGGTAAGTATACTACCATTGATCCGGATGAGGTTATCCGTGAATCTAATAAATTTATGCAGGGGTTGTCTGATATCTGATCATGAAGCTTTTAGTCAGTCATATCGGAAAATATAAGACGGCATCGATCTTAAGCCCTGTGTTTAAGCTTCTTGAAGCATGCTTTGAACTCATCGTTCCCTTGATCGTTGCAGGAGTTATCGATAACGGCATAAGGAAGGGCGATGCGGCTTATGTATGGTCTCATGTCCCGATTCTGGTGTTATTTGCAGTCGTTGGTTTTGCGAGTGCAATAACAGCACAGTATTTCGCGGCATTTTCCGCGACAGGAATATCCTCAGGTATCAGAAAGAGTCTTCACGATAAGCTCCAGACTTTATCTGTAAGCGACTATGAGAAGGTCGGTTCATCAGGTATGGTTACGCTCCTTACATCTGATGTCAATCAGATCCAGACAGGCATTAACCTGTTCTTAAGACTTCTTTTAAGGTCTCCTTTTATCGTTATCGGTGCTTGCATTATGGCAGCAACTGTTAAACCGTCTATAGCCCTGATACTTGTCGCATGCACGGCACTTCTGGCTGTTGTTATCGCACTTAACATGAAGTTCTCCATCCTAAGGCATAAGGAGTCCAGGTCCGGTCTTGACAGCCTTGTAAAGAAGACTGCCAACGGTATCGCAGGAGAACGTGTTATCAGAGGCTTTAACAAGACTCAAAATGATTTTGAGAAGTTCGAGCAAAAGAGCGGAAGCCTTAAGATATCGCAGATCAAGGCTGCTGATTTTGCTGCATGGCTTAATCCTTTGACATATGCAGTCGTCAATCTCGGTATCTGCCTTTTGATCTACAGGGGATCCATCCATTTTAACGCCGGAACATTAACTGACGGTCAGGTTGTTGCGCTCTATAACTACATGTCCCAGATCCTTATTGAGCTTGTTAAGCTGGCAAATCTTATCGTATCAGTGTCCAGGGCTTATGCGTGCCTTAAGAGGGCAGAGGGACTGATGGAGATCAAGAGTACTGCAAATAACGGAGCAGAAGAGCTTCCGTCTGACACGCCGCTTTCGGTTTCAATGAAGAATGTCTCATTTACTTATCAGGGCAATGTCGAAGAATCTGTTAAAGACTTTTCTATAGATATCAAACCGGGTGAGACTATCGGAATAATCGGAAGCACAGGCTGCGGCAAATCGACTGCAGCTGCCCTGATCGCAGGAATCTATAATGCTAGCGAAGGCGAAGTAGATATCAACGGCACGAATATCAAGGATATTTCCGTTTCAAGCCTCTCAAGAACTGTTGCCATGAGCCTTCAGAAGACCAGATTATTTAAAGGTTCCCTTAAAGACAACATTACTCTTGGAAGGACGTCATTAACTTCTGAAGATATAGATTCTGCATGCAAAGCTTCATGCAGTGACGATGTAATTGCTGCCAAGAAGGAAGGACTGGACTTCGTCATATCAGACGGAGGCGCAGGACTTTCCGGCGGTCAGAGGCAGAGAATAGGAATAGCAAGAGCTCTTGCGGGAAGACCGGGACTTGTTATCCTTGATGACTCAACATCCGCATTGGACTGGGGAACAGAGAAGAGGCTTCTGAATAACCTTTCCAAGCTCCCTGTAAAGCCTACTACGATCCTTGTATCTCAGAAGGTCAGGACATGTATGAACTGTGACAGGATAGTTCTCATGGATGACGGCAGGATCGAAGCAATAGCGCCTCACGAGGAGCTGCTTAAGATCTCAGAGAACTACAGATATATGAATTCTCTTCAGATGAAGGGAGGCGCCGTATCATGAATGCTAAGTCATTAAAGCGTCTATTCTCTTATCTGAAAGGTTCATCAGGTCTTGTCGTGCTTTCTGTCATTATCGGTCTTCTGTTTGGCGGAGCAACGGTTGCCATTCCTTATTTTGCAGGAAGGGCAATAGATAATCTCGGTGACATGGATGAACTTATCAAATGCATCTTCATCATCGCAGGACTTATCGCCGCTGCAGCGTTACTTCAGTTTGCGCTCATTAAGATGAATAACCGCATAGCGTATGCAATAGGGCAGAACTTAAGGAATGCCACATATTCCAAGATGCACAGGGTAGAGATGTCTTACATCGACAAAACGTCTGCAGGTAAGCTCCAGAGCTTCATAATAAGTGATGTTGAGACCGTATCTGACGGTATGCTGCTTTTCCTTAACCAGTTCGCATCAGGCATTGCCACGATCATCATCACATTGATCGTTATGTTCCTTATCAACTGGAAGATTTCGCTTATTGTCGTAATCTTTACACCTGTGTCCATTGCTGTCTCGACGGCGATCGCGAAAGGCGCGTATAAGTCTTTTGCAAAGCAGGCTGAGATCAGATCAAAGCAGACATCCTTTGTTGCTGAATCCGTTAATAATTTCAGGGAGTGCAAGCTCTATAACGTAACAGATACCAGAATTGAAGGCTTTGACAGGATAAACAGCGAATACCGTAAAACATCGACAAAAGCTACATTCTTATCTTCCATTAGCAATCCTTCATCAAGATTTGTTAATGCCCTTATCTATGCAGGCGTTGTTCTTACAGGATGTCTTGCAGGTATCGGCGGCTCGATCACGGTTGGTGCGCTGACTTCACTTTTAGCCTATGCAAACCAGTTCATGAAGCCTTTTAACGACTTGTCGGCCGTTTATACCGAGCTTTCTGACAGCTTTGCGTGCCTGGCCAGGATTTTCGAGTACTTAGACAGCCCTGAGATACCGGAAGAGCCTGTAAGTGATGACCTTCCTTCCAAGGATGTTAAGTTCGATATCGAATTTAAAAACGTCTCATTCTCCTATGTTGAGGGCAGACCTGTCCTGCAGGATATCTCATTTAAGGTTGGAAAGGGCGAATCCTTTGCAATTGCAGGTCCTACGGGATGCGGCAAGACAACTCTCATAAATCTTCTCATGCGCTACTACGAGCCTGATTCGGGCGATATCCTTATAAACGGCAAATCAATAAATGATATTCCTAGGTCTGAACTCAGGCATTATATCGGATTCGTATCGCAGGATACCTGGCTTTCAGATGATACGGTTATGGAGAATATCAGGTTCTCCGGCAGTCACATTACCGAAGAAGAGGCTATTGAGGCAAGCAAAAAGGCCGGCTGCGATTCTTTTATCAGAAAACTGCCAAAGCGTTATAATGAGATGTTGGATAACGACAGGGATGATATATCCGAAGGTCAGAAACAGCTCCTGACAATAGCCAGAGCAATGGCTTCCGATCCTTCGATCCTTATATTGGACGAAGCTACATCGTCTGTTGACGTTGTCACCGAAGACCGTATCCAGAAAGCCGTAAGAAAGCTTCTGAACGGCAGAACAAGTATTATAATTGCGCACAGGCTCTCGCAGATCACGTCCTGCGACAAGATCGTCGTAATCGACGGCGGAAAGGTCTCAGAGATCGGATCTCACGATGAGCTTATCGCACATGGCGGATTCTACAGCAAGCTCTATGCTTCGTATATATCCGGATAAGGAGAAGACATGGCTAACTATAAGTTTGAGGAGTTCAAGAACTATATAAAGGGCAGGAAAGCAGCCGTTATCGGCATCGGCATATCCAATACGCCGCTTATCAAGTGGCTTATTTCATTGGGCGCAGATGTTACGGCATGCGACAAGATGACTGAGGAAGACCCTGTATTAAGCAGGAATATCGCTGCTTTGAAGGAGATATCCTCTGATATTAAGTGGTCACTCGGCGAATCTTATCTGACGCATTTAAGAGACGAGCACTATGATATCGTCTTCAAGACTCCGAAGATGCGCTTTGAGACACCTGAACTTCAGGCATTAAAGGAGATGGGATCCATTCTCACGACAGAGATGGAGCTCTTCATGAACCTTTGTCCTGCCGAGATCTTCGCTATTACAGGTTCTGACGGCAAGACAACGACTACTACGCTTACTGCAGAGATCTTAAAGCACGCAGGCTACAAGGTCTGGATCGGCGGTAATATCGGAACTCCGCTCCTTGACCGCGTTGCTGAGATCGAGCCCGAAGATAAGGTCGTTCTGGAGCTGTCTTCATTCCAGCTCCTTGGCATGAACACTCCGGCTGATGTTGCAATCGTTACCAATATCACGCCTAACCATCTGGATTTCCACAAGGATTACGATGAATATATCCAGGCTAAGGTCAATGCATTCAGGAATCAGGGACCTGTCGGCAAGGTCGTTCTTAATGCAGGCTGTGATCTGACATTTGAGATGAAGGATATTGCAAGAGGAAGAGTCAAGCTTTTCTCTGCCAACAAGGGAAAAGTCATGAGATCTGATTCTCCTTTGTATCCGAGGGCTTATACCGAGGACGGCAGGCTCATCTATGATGAGAACGGCGATAAATACGATATCTGCGGCATGGACGAGATCTTTATCCCGGGCGTTCATAATGTCGAGAATTTCCTCGCTGCAACATGCGCGGTAATCGATTATGTAAAGCCCGAGGACATTGCCTATGTTGCAAAGAACTTCAAGGGCGTTCCTCACAGGATCGAGTTTATCAGAGAACTTGACGGCGTAAGGTGGTACAACTCTTCAATTGACACATCGCCTAACCGTTCACTTAATACAATGAACGCTCTTGCAGCAAGAAATGAAAAGGGTGTTCTTATCTGTGGCGGCGCTGACAAGAAGTGCCTTTACAGCAAGCTCGGTGATGCCATTCTTAAGGTCTGCGACAGGATCATTATCTACGGCTCAAATGCTGACCTTGTTACTGATATCATTGCCAAGGAAGCTCATGGCAGACCGTATGAGATATACAGGATCCCTGATAAGGAAGGCGATGTTTACGAGTTCCCGAAGACCCGTGATAACGTCGTAAATGCTTATAAGGAAGCTATTAGAAAGGCAAGAGAGTGGGCAAAACCGGGAGAGATTGTTATTATGTCTTCTATAGGTACGTCCTACGACCATTTCAGACATTTCGAGCACAGAGGCGATATGTTCAGAGACCTCGTGAATGAACTTTAACAGGCTTTAAGCTTCTAGGGTGGAGGAAAGTTTATGGCTGACATGAATTACCGAAGATATAAGGCTCATCCGACAGTCGATCTGCCGGACAGAAAGTGGCCTTCAAACAAGATAACCAAGGCACCTATATGGTGTTCTGTTGACTTAAGAGACGGTAATCAGGCCCTTGAAGTTCCCATGACTTTAGAGGAAAAGGTCGAATTCTTTGAATATTTATGCTCCATCGGGTTTAAAGAGATCGAGATCGGATTCCCGGCTGCTTCTGACACGGACTATAACTTCTGCAGATATCTGATCGACAATAATCTGATCCCTTCAGATGTTGCGATCCAGGTCTTAACCCAGTCCAGAGAGCACATAATCGATAAGACGATGGAAGCCGTAAAGGGCGCTCCGAATGTCATTATCCATCTTTATAATGCGACGAGCACGCTCCACAGGGACGTTGTTTTCGATTTTTCCTGCGACGAATGCATCAAGCTTGCCGTAGATGGCGCGAAAATGATAATCGGCAGGATAAATGAGGACAAGAGCGGTACGAACTTTATCCTTGAGTATTCGCCGGAGGCGTTCTCCGATACGGAGCTCGATTTTGCCGTAAAGATCTGCGACAGCGTTCTTGAGGTATGGCAGCCCACACCTGAGAAGAAGGCGATAATCAACCTGCCTGAGACAGTTGAGTATCAGACTGCCAATGTCTATGCGGATCAGATCGAGTATTTCTGCTCCAAGACCAAGTGGAGGGATTCTATTATCGTATCGCTCCATACCCATAATGACAGAGGTACGGCAGTTGCCACTTCGGAATTCGGACTCATGGCCGGCGCTGACAGAGTCGAAGGTACTTTGTTCGGCAACGGAGAGAGGACCGGAAACGTTGATATCATTACGCTTGCGATCAATATGATGATGCTCGGGATCAACCCGGGACTTGATTTCTCCAATATCAATAAGACCATTGATATCTATGAGGAACTTACCGGCATGAAGGTCGAACCGAGGCACCCTTGGGCAGGAAAGCTCGTATTTACCGCTTTCTCAGGATCACACCAGGATGCGATCAATAAGGGCAGAAAGAAGATGGAAGAGAGGGGAGAGACCATTTGGGCAGTTCCTTATCTTCCGATCGATCCCAAGGATGTCGGCAGGGAGTATGAGCCTATCATCCGAATTAATTCCCAGTCGGGAAGGGGCGGTATCGCTTATGTTATGGAGACTTACTTCGGAGTCCAGCTCCCGAAGGCGTTCCAGCGTGATTTCCTGCCTGTGGTTAAGGCTGCGACAGAAGAGAACGGCACTGAGAATGAGCTTACTCCCCAGCAGATCTTCGATCTGTTCGATGACAAATACATCAATGTTCTTGAGCCTTACGGCCTTAAGAACTTCTCAGAGCAGCAGGATTCCGATCAGGTATCCACAGTTGAAGCTCTTATCGTTGATCACGGAAAGGAAGTTACCATCAGGGGTAAGGGTAACGGTCTTCTCGATGCATTCGTCAGGGGCTTTTGCGACTATACGGGTGTTGAGTTCTCTATCTCAAATTACTCGGAGCATGCTATGAAATCAGGTTCTGACTCTGCGGCTATCACATACATTGAGATTGCCAACAAAGCCAATAAACAGACCTATATCGGCGCAGGAGTATCAAGCTCTGTCACAAAATCTTCCGTTCGTGCCGTAGTTTGCGCATATAACAGAATGATTAATGTGTTATGATTTTGGGGTTTTAAGGAAAAGAGGAGTTTAGAATATGATCTGGGATTATTTTATTGCTTTTATTTTTGGCGTTGTTGAAGGCATTACAGAATGGCTTCCTGTAAGTTCAACAGGACATATGATCATCTTAAATGAGTTCTTGAAGCTCAATGTCTCGCCTGAATTCTATGACCTTTATCTCGTAGTCATCCAGTTAGGTGCTATTTTGGCCGTTGTTGTTATCTTCTGGAAGGAAATCTGGCCCTTTGGTATTAAGAATAACGATCATCCGTTCTCAAGGAGCGGCATCGGCAGATATGTAATGAAGGATAAGATCATCCTTTGGCTTAAGATAGCCTTGGCATGCGTTCCTGCAGCAATTATCGGTGTTCTTTTCGATGACTGGCTCGACGAGCATCTCTATAACTATTTTGTCGTTGCGATCGCTCTTATCGTGTTCGGTGTTGCTTTTATTGTAGTCGAATATCTCATGAAGAACAGAAATCCCGTTGTTAAGACAGTTAACCAGCTCAACTGGGGACATGCGCTTGCAATCGGCATTTTCCAGCTCTTCGCTGCCATATTCCCGGGTGCATCCAGATCCGGATCTACGATCGTAGGTTCCATTGCTATCGGAATCAAGAGGGAAGCTGCTGCTAAATTTACATTCTTCCTTGCGATCCCTGTAATGTTCGGCGCAAGCCTTCTTAAGATCGTTAAGTATGACGGCGGAGTAACTGCTCATGAGGTTGGACTTCTTCTTGTAGGAATGGTTACGGCATTCGGTGTCAGCCTTCTTATCATCAAGCAGCTCATGGCATTCATCAGAAAGCATACTTTCTCATGCTTCGGATGGTACCGTATCGGATTAGGCCTTCTCGTGCTTATTCTCGGTGCCTGCGGTGTTATCGGCGGAGCAGGTACACCGGCTTAATTACCGATTGCCATATATCTCTTATATTTTTAATAAGTATATTAGCTTGTTTATGCTATAATTCACAATGAATTATTATGCGGACAGGAGATGTCTTTTTGCGCAAATATATCTACAACAGCCGTGATGTTGCGGCTTATTTCAAGTATTTCTCGGTTCCGAGCTATCTTGAAGTGTCATATATGCAGTATATCTTTAATCTCGGCAGTAAGGTTCTGGCTGAGCCTCTTACACGTGATTTCGAATCTTTTAAGAAAGAAGTCTACAGAGAGCTATATTTTCTGTGGGCTAACGGCTTTGAGAATGAGAAGGCTGATATTTCAAAGATGACCGCTGAAGGTGATCTGTCACTGATATGCGATCAGGAATGTATCTGCCTTGAGTCCTATATGAAGCTTATATGCCTTCATTTGATCTTTTCGAGCAATCTGCCTTATATCACGTTGAATTTTACCGGTCTTATGACCCAGCTTGGCATTAAGTGCGACGTAGCTATTTATGAGGCTAACTGCAAGACCGTTTGTGATTCATTGCAGCTTGAGGTCTTTGATTCCTTCGGAAAGCCTTTTGACTTATCTTTAGGAATTCCGGATGAGCTCTTGAGAGTATCATTGAGTGCTGAATTTAAGCAGGGTCTTGATTCCAGGAATTTCAAGGACGCTCTGAGATCAGAGCAGATGAACTGGCTCATGGATCTTAAGGATAAATCCTTTAAGTTATTCGGTTCCATTCAGCCGCGTAAGAAAACAACAAGGAGCCGCGCGTCCGGCTCTTCCAATAAGAACTACAGAAATTCGGGTAATAACGTAGTTCATAATCAGGCGCAGCCTAAGGGCACGCCCAAGACTAACAGATAACCACTTGGAGGTTAAGTGATGGACAAGGTATACAAGCTTGGTCTTGATATCGGATCTACAACGATCAAAGTCGTTCTTTTAGACGGCGAGAAGATAATCCACAGCGATTATCAGAGACACCATTCGGATGTCTCAGGCCTTTTAAATGATCTTTTCGAAGATCTGAACAAGAAGTTCCCCGGAATCGACGTTGATGTCGTTATTACCGGTTCAGGCGGACTTTCAGTAGCCAACTGGCTCGGTTTTAAGTTTACACAGGAAGTTATGGCTGAGACTCAGGCTATAAAGACATATCATCCTGAGACTGACGTAATTATCGAGCTCGGCGGTGAGGACGCCAAGATCACATATATGCATCCTGTGCTTGAACAGCGAATGAACGGTACATGCGCAGGCGGTACGGGATCTTTCATTGACCAGATGGCATCACTCCTTCAGACGGATGCTGACGGTCTTAACAACTTTGCTAAAGATTACAGATCACTTTATACGATCGCTTCACGCTGCGGCGTTTTCGCTAAATCTGACTTGCAGCCCCTTATCAATGAAGGCGCTGCAAAAGAAGACCTTGCCGCATCGATATACCAGTCTGTCGTTAACCAGACTATCTCAGGCCTTGCATGCGGAAGACCTATCAAGGGCAATGTCACTTTCTTAGGCGGTCCTTTGTTCTTCAACTCAGAGCTTAGAAATGCTTTTGAGCGTACATTAAAGGATAAGGTCGATTCATTCTGGATGCCTGAAGAAGCGCAGATCTACGTTGCTTTAGGCGCTGCTTTATCAGCTGACGGACAGAATCCTGTTAATCTTTCCGACTTGCTCGAAAAGCTTAAGAACAGGGAAGGCTTCGTTCCGGACATCATCAGGATCGATCCTATCTTCAAGAGCAAGGAAGATAAGAAAGCCTTCGATGAGCGTCACATGAAGGACCAGATCCCGGTGCTTAACATTAAGGACCAGACGGGAGCTTTGTTCCTTGGTGTAGACGCAGGATCAACAACGACAAAGGCTGTTGTCATTAACAGAGTGGGCGACCTCGTTTACACATATTATGCAAGCAACAAGGGCAATCCTGTAATGAGCGCCGTTGCGATCATGAAGGATATCTATTCAAAGATGCCTGAAGACTGCTATATCGCTCATTCTTGCGTTACCGGTTACGGTGAGAACATCATCAAGGCTGCTTTGAACATTGACGAAGGTGAGATCGAGACGATGGCTCACTTCCAGTCTGCGAAGTTCTTCTGCCCGGATGTTGATTTCATCATCGATATCGGCGGCCAGGACATGAAGTGCATGAAGATCAGGAACGGTGTTATCGATTCCATCATGCTCAATGAGGCATGTTCATCAGGCTGCGGTTCATTTATCCAGACATTCGCCCAGACTCTTGGCCTTACAACGCCTGAGTTTGCTGAAGCTGCTCTATCTTCGACTAAGCCTGTAGATCTCGGTACACGCTGTACCGTATTCATGAACTCCAAGGTTAAGCAGGCGCAGAAGGAAGGCGCTTCCGTAGGCGATATCTCTGCCGGCCTTTCATATTCAGTTGTAAGAAATGCGCTCTATAAGGTAATCAAGATCCGTGATACAGAACAGCTCGGAAAGAATATCGTCGTTCAGGGTGGTACATTCCTTAACGATGCTATTCTCCGCTGCTTTGAACTCGTATCCGGAAGAGACGTTATCAGACCTAATGTTGCAGGTCTCATGGGTGCATTCGGCGCTGCTCTCATCGCACGTAAGAGAGGCCATGAAGATGGCAGATCCAATGTTCTCGGAAAGGATGAACTTGATTCATTCAAGATGGATACCGAGAATACACAGTGCCAGGGCTGCACAAATCACTGCCGCCTTACGATCGCTACGTTCTCGAACGGCACGAAGTTCGTATCAGGCAACCGCTGCGAGAGAGGTGAGGATCTGGCGCTCGACAGGGAGCCTGCAAGCGATAAGAAGAAGCTCCCTAATCTTTTCGATTACAAGTATTCAAGAACATTCAGCTACTATAAGCCGTTAAAGCTTGAGGATGCTCCGAGAGGCGAGATCGGAATACCGCGTGTACTTAACCAGTATGAGAATTATCCTTTCTGGTTTACCGTACTTACAAAGCTCGGATTCAGAGTGCTTATCTCCGCAAGATCTTCTCATAAGATCTACGAAGGCGGTATGGAGACGATTCCGTCTGAGTCAGTCTGCTATCCTGCAAAGCTTGCCCACGGCCATATCGAGAATCTCATTGACCGCGGAATTACGACGATCTTCTATCCTGATGTTCCTTATGAGAATATCGAGAACCAGAATTCGAATAACCACTACAATTGTCCTATCGTATGTTCTTATCCTGAGGTTATCAGAAATAATGTTGAGAACCTTCTCGAAAAGAACATCAGATACTTAAATCCTTTCATGCCTTTGGACAACCTTGATAATGTAGCTCTCCATCTTACAGAGTGCTTCGATTATCTTGGTGTTTCCGCTGAGGAAGCAAAGCAGGCAGTTCAGGCAGGTGCAGAGGAGTACTTCAAGTACAAGGAAGACATCAAAGCGAAGGGCCGTGAGATCCTTAAGGAGATGGAGGAAAAGGGCCTTAAGGGAATCGTTCTTGCAGGCAGACCTTATCACTGCGATCCTGAGATCAACCACGGTATCCCTCAGATGATCAATTCTCTTGGTCTTGCAGTACTTACTGAAGATTCAGTTGCAAAGCCCGGTGTATTAAAGCGTCCTATCAGAGTTATCGACCAGTGGATGTATCACACGAGACTTTATGAGGCAGCTGCATTCGTTATTACAAGACCTGACTTAGAGCTTGTACAGCTTACAAGCTTCGGCTGCGGCCTTGATGCCGTTACATCTGACCAGGTTCAGGAGATCCTTGAGACATCAGGCAAGCTCTACACGCTCCTTAAGATCGACGAAGTAAGCAACTTGGGCGCAGCAAGGATCAGAATGAGATCTCTTGTAGTTGCAATGAACGAGCGTCAGGAACTTATTGACAAGGGCGAAGCAAGGGTATTTGTTCCTGAAGAAAATGACAGTGCGCCTTATACTTTGCAGCGTGTTGAATTTACTAAGGAACACAAGAAGAATCACACTATCCTGGCACCCCAGATGGCGCCTGTCCAGTTCGAGCTCGTCGAGTCTGTATTCCATAAGCACGGATATAAGTTAAAGCTCTTGAAGCAGGCTACCCGTGAAGATATCGAGTGCGGTCTTAAGTTCGTTAATAACGACGCATGCTTCCCGACGATCATCGTTGTCGGCCAGATGATCAATGCGATCTTAAAAGGCGAGATCGATCCTGATAATACGACACTTGCAATAACGCAGACGGGCGGCGGATGCCGTGCTACGAACTATGTAGCATTCCTGCGTAAGGCTTTGAAGGAAGCAGGGTATCCTCAGATCCCGGTTATCACTATCTCTGCACAGAGATTTGAGAAGAATGAGGGATTTGAATATACGGCTTCTTTCGCGCTCGATGCCATCAAGGCACTCTGCGCAGGCGATATGCTCTCCACATTGCTCCTCAGAGTAAGACCTTACGAGAAGGTTCCGGGTTCTGCAAACGCTTTGTATTCCTACATCAACAGGATCGGCAGAAAGCTCTTTAATCCTAAGAGCTTAAGCGATGATCTTACCGAGAGATACGATGTCATGATGCCTAACAGCTACTTCTCCAAGTCCATCGAGGAGAAGAAGGAGATATTGGATTGCTTGTCTCAGATCGGTGTTGATTTCGATAATCCTCCGGTCATCACGAAGTATAAGGAATTCGTCAGGTTCGCAGTATCTAAGTTCGATGCGCTTCCTTTGGCAGATATTCCGAGAAAGCCCCGTGTAGGTCTTGTAGGCGAGATCCTTGTTAAGTTCCAGCCTGACGCTAACAACAACGCTATTGATGTTATTGAAGCTGAAGGATGCGAAGCGGTATTACCCGGTGTATTAGACTTCTTCCTGTACTGCGCTTATAACCCTGTATGGCAGGCTCAGAACCTCGGCAAGAGTAAGAAGACCGGCTATATCATGAAGACTGCAATTAAATTCCTGGAGTCTTTGAGAAAGCCTATCAACAAGGAATTTGCAAAGACCAACGGTAAGTTCATGCTGACCGAGAGGATCCAGGAACTCGCAGAAAAGTCATCTACAGTATTAAGCTGCGGCAACTCCTGCGGAGAGGGATGGTTCCTTACTGCAGAGATGATCGAGCTTATCCAGGACGGCGTTCCGAACATTATCTGCGCTCAGCCTTTCGCATGCCTTCCTAACCATGTAACAGGCAAGGGCATGATCAAGGAATTGAGAAGACAGTATCCTAAGTCAAATATCGTTCCGATCGACTATGATCCGGGCGCATCAGAAGCTAACCAGCTTAACCGTATCAAGCTCATGATCAGCACAGCGCGTGCCGTAAGGGAGCAGGAAATCGAAGATGAGAAGAAAGCTAAAGAGGGTTAAAGATGAGTACACTCCTTCTTGTTGACGGCAACTCGATAATAAACAGAGCTTACTATGCCGTAATTGGCAGAGCTCCAATGACAGCGCCTGACGGAACTCCTACAGGTGCCGTAAACGGTTTCTTTAATTCCGTTCTTGGCGTCATGAAGGAATATAACCCGGATTATATGTGTGTGCTTTTCGACAGGAGAGAGCCTACATTCAGGCATAAGATGAGCACGGATTATAAGGCTAACCGTAAGGGCATGCCTGATGATCTGGCTGCCCAGATGCCCGTTGTTAAGAACATGCTCGACCTTTACGGCATCAAGCGTATGGAACTTGCAGGATATGAAGCAGATGACCTTATCGGAACTCTTTCCAAACAGGGCGAAGAGCAGGGCATGGATGTCTACATATTCTCAGGCGACCACGACGATTTCCAGCTCATATCCGACAAAGTTTCCGTTATCATGCCTCAGTCGGGCAAGGGCAAAGAGCCCAGAGTCTTATTCGACCGTAAGATGTTTGAAGAGACATACGGCGTTAAGCCTGAAGTATTCGTTCAGGTAAAAGCCCTCATGGGCGATAATTCGGATAACATCAAAGGTGTTGAGAAGGTGGGCGAGAAGACTGCGTTTAAGCTTATTGCTGACTATGGTTCATGCGATGAAGTGTTTAACAATGCAGATAAGTTATCTCCTGCTTTGGGCGAGCGGATTAAGAATTCCAAAGAGCTCCTGGAGCTTAATATAAAGCTCTGCACGATCGACCGCGAATCGCCCGTCGAAGAAGGTGCTAAAGACTGCTTATATCCTTCGGCAACACGTGATTTTCCTGCGCTTTCAGGCGTTCTTAACCGCCTTGCATTAAGATCTTTGATCAAGAAGCTCGATCTTGAAGACGTTAAACCGGCATCTTTTGAGACGACTGAAGAAGTCGATGATTTTACTTCAGGCATATCTGAAGAAGTCGAAAAGACTTTGAAGTCAGGACTTAATATCAAATACGAAGTTCCGTCTTCTATTGATGCTTCTGATCTCAACCTCGGCATTGATTTTGTTGATATGCCTTCGGGAAATAAAGTCATCCTTCTTGACTGGAGCTCAAAGACTTTCTATGTTACAGATCCTGAGGATTTCTCCAAGATCTCTTCAGGCGGTACTGTCATGCCTGTATCTTATGAATACAAGGACAGATCCAAGATCATTAAGGAACCTCTGCCTTCTGTTGATTCGGTTTTCGATTGCGAGATAGCAGGATATGTATTGAATATCCTTTCCGGAAAGCCGGATCTTCAGAGATTATATGAGAGCGTCCTTAAGGCCGCTTATCCCGTTGAAGACAAGAAGGGACCTGTAAAGCAGCTTTCGTTATTTGATGAGATCACGGAAGATGACGGTTCATCCAAGGCCGAAGAGACTGCGTCTAAGCTTTTGGCTGTTATGGCTATCGCGAAAGTAATATCACGTGACATCGAGAAGGATAATGACTTAAAGAGCCTTCTTTACGATATCGAATTCCCGCTTGTAATAACTCTTGATAAGATCGAGAGAAACGGAATGCACGTATCAGGTGAGAGACTCTCTGAGCTTCACAGCGAATATATAAAGCGCCTGGAAGATATAAGCGCGAGAGTTTTCGATGCCTGCGGAACAGAATTTAATATCGGATCTCCAAAGCAGCTTGCAGATGTCTTATATGGTGAGAAGCATCTAAATCTTCCTTCCGGTAAGAAAGGCAAGAGCGGTGATTTCTCGACAGGCATAGATGAGCTTAAGAGATTAAGACCATATTTCCCTGAGATCGATTACATCATCGAATACAGAGAGCTGTCAAAGCTCGACTCCACATATGCCGTAGGCCTTGCCAGAGCTATTAAGAGCGACTCTAGGATCCATACGACATTTACTCAGGCAATGACAAACACCGGCAGATTATCTTCGACAGAACCTAATCTCCAGAATATTCCTGTCAGGACCGAAGAAGGTTCCAGACTCCGTGAAGCATTTACCGCTGAGGAAGGAAAGATCCTTGTTGATGCTGACTATTCACAGATCGAATTAAGGCTTCTTGCTGCATTAAGCGGCGATGAGGTAATGTGCTCGGCATTTCTTGACGGTGAAGACATTCATAAGAGAACGGCTGCAAAGGTATATGGCGTAACAGAGGACATGGTTACTCATAAGATGAGAGCTACGGCCAAGACCGTTAATTTCAGTATCATCTACGGTATCTCTGATTACGGGCTTGCGACGGATCTCGGTATCAGTTACAAGGAAGCTTCAGACCTCATTAAGGAATACAACAACCAGTTCCCGGGCGTTACGTCTTATCTTGAATCCTTACGCAAGTCAGGCGAAGAAAAGGGCTATGCGGTAACGATGTATGGCCGTAAGAGAATACTTAACGAATTAAAAAGCCAGAACAGGAACATTAAGAATTTCGGTTACAGGGCAGCTATGAATACTCCTATTCAGGGCACTGCCGCAGACATAATCAAGATCGCCATGAACCGTGTGTCCAAGGCATTAGCTGAGCGCCTGCCTTCTGCAAAGCTCGTAATGCAGGTGCACGACGAACTCATTTGCGAATGCGATATTGAAGATAAGGACCTTTGCGCATCCATCCTTAAGGAAGAAATGGAGAAGGCGGCATCTTTGAACGTTCCGCTTCTTGCAGAGGTCGGCTTCGGAAAGGATTGGCTGGAAGCTAAATAATGTTTGTATTAGGTATTACAGGCGGTATAGGCAGCGGAAAGAGTACTGTAAGCTCATTACTTGCAGAAAGAGGGCTTTTGGTTCTTGATGCTGATGAGATCTCCAGAAGCGTAACTGGTCCCATGGGCCGTGCCATGCCTGAGATTGCAGAGACTTTCGGTAAGAAAGTAGTATCGGCAAACGGCGCATTGAACCGCCGCGTTATGTCTGATATCGCATTCGGAGACAAGAAGAAGTTAGATGATCTCAGCACGATCATTCACCGTCATGTTTTCGAGCAGATCGAAGAGACATTGGGAAAAGAAAAAGAGAAGGGCACCAAGTGCGTAGTACTTGATGTTCCGATCCCGGTAAACAAGTTCCGTGAACTCTGCAACCAGATCTGGGTCGTTACATGTGATAAGGATGTAAGGCTTGCAAGACTTGCAAAGCGCGGAATGGATAAGGAAGAAGCAGAGAGAAGGATCGCTGTTCAGATGACTGATGACGAGTACTGTGAGCTTGGCGACCATTCGATCGATAATTCCTGGGATCTTGAAGATCTTAAGGATAAGGTCGAAGTCCTGATCCGTGAGCAGCTCTACGAGAGAGGTATCAGGATATGAACATGTCAGCAGTAATTACGGCTTGTATATTTCTGCTCGTGTCTGTTGCTGCACTCATCTTTTTGTTTGTAGGCAATCTGCCTTTCTGCAGGGGAAAATACAGGAACTTTTACAGGGCGTGCTGCGGAGTATATATTAGCGGCGTTGCGCTCGTGCTTGTCTTCACGCTTATTATGAAAGGCCTTCCGGTAGCGTATGTCCTCATATCGGATATTACCGTAACGGTCGTCTTCTGTTTGACCGTAGGTCTTATCTATTTCATGACAAGATCTATTGTTGAAACAGCTTCAAAGGCTGAGAATAAAGATGGGAAAGAAGATAAAGAGTGAGAAAAAAGGCATAAGGAAGGTAATATTTAAGATCTTCCTTATTCTCGTTATACTGGGACTTGCAGGTGTTGCTGTCTTAGGCGGTATCAATATCTTCATGCTGACTGATACCAAGCCTGACATCTATACTCTGGAAGCCTTTGAATCAGGTGAAGCATCTTCAGCATCGCATTATCAGGCCGTTATTGTATTAGGCTGTGCCATTTGGGGTGATGCACCTAGCCCGATGCTCGCAGACAGACTGCGTACTGCCGCAAGTGTTTATAAAACGGGTTGCTGTGATTATGTCCTTGTCACGGGAGACAGCGCCGAGCCTGAAAGGTACGATGAGACTGGAGTCATGGCCGGATTTCTCGTAAATGAAGGTGTGCCGGAGGATAAAATCTTCTGTGATACACTTGGACTTTCCACATATGAATCAATGAACAGGGCATTAAATGTTTATCACATCGATTCGGCTGTTGTCGTGACTACCGGATTCCATGTTCCCAGGTCAGTTTACGATGCCCGCTCATTCGGCATCGAAGCTGTCGGAGTTGAAGCGATCAATTCAGGTTATGTGATAAAGCCGTATAATTATGTCAGGGAATTTGTTGCACGCGGCAAGGATCTGGTATTTACTATATTTAAGCCCGAAAGCGATTTTATAGGTTCGGTTCTATGACTGCCAACAATACAAAGAGACTGCCATCTTATATCGGCGGAATATTTGCCATAATCGCCGGATTCTTCTTTATTACCATGCCAGAGATCTCCTCTGGCGTAATCGGTATTCTTTTTGGCGTGGTCCTTTTTGTTGCAGGATTATCCGAAGTTATAGGTTATATCATCTCGATCAAACAGTTCAGGGAAGAGAACTACGGCAAAGCTGCCGGAGCTGAGATCGTGCTCGTATATTCTGTTATCCTCATAGCGCTGGGACTTTTCTTTATTATAAGGCACGAGATCGTCCTTCAGCTTCTTTCAACTATAGTCGGAATCTTCTTCCTGATAGACGGTGTTGTTAAGCTCAGGCAGGAGATCTTTTTGTTCACGAAGAAGGATATCTACAGCTGGGTATTGCTGATAATGGCTTTGGCATTGATCGCCGGCGGTATCATCCTTCTGGCTAATGCTTTATACGGAACGAGGAACATTATTGTCTTCTCCGGATGTGCATTTATCGTAAGCGGCCTGGAGACTTGTATTTTCGATGCCGCGAAAAGGAAAGACATCAAAACAAAAACCCGCAAAGATTAAATCTTACGCGGGTTTAATTATTCCAATCCATTTGTGGCGGAGATATCAGACGTTGAATCTGAATACTACTACGTCGCCGTCCTTCATTACGTATTCCTTGCCTTCGGATCTTACAAGACCCTTTTCCTTTGCGGCATTATATGTTCCGTTAGCGATGAGGTCATCGTAAGCAACGACTTCTGCTCTGATGAAGCCTCTTTCGAAGTCAGAGTGGATCTTGCCGGCAGCCTGAGGTGCCTTTGTTCCTTGCTTGATCGTCCATGCACGTACTTCCTTGGGGCCTGCTGTAAGGAAAGAGATAAGGCCTAAGAGGGAATAGGATGCGTTGATCATCTTATCAAGGCCTGCGCTCTCGATACCGAGGTCTTCTAAGAACATCTCGCGGTCCTCAGGAGAGAGCTCGCCTAATTCTTCTTCGATCTTTGCAGAGATTACGACAACGCCGGAACCTTCTTTTGCAGCGATCTCCTTAACAACATTAACGTAAGGGATGTCATCTTTCTTGATATCGTCTTCAGAGATGTTTGCGCAGTAGAGAACAGGCTTCATTGAGATCAGCTGAAGATCCTTTGTGTATTCCTGTTCGTCTTCTTCGAAAGTAAGGGTTCTTGCAGATTTGCCTTCTGCAAGGCAGTCGTAGATCCTCTCGTAAACAGCGAGTTCCTTTGCGAAAGCCTTATCGCCGCCTTTCATCATCTTCTTGGTGCGGTCGATGCGCTTCTCCATGATCTCAAGGTCAGAAAGTATGAGCTCAACATCGATCGTAGCGATATCGCCTGCAGGATCAGCGTGGCCGTTAACGTGGATAACGTCAGGATCGTCGAAGCATCTTACTACATGAACGATGGCATCGCACTCTCTGATATTGGATAAGAACTTGTTGCCCAGACCTTCGCCCTTGGAAGCGCCTGCAACAAGGCCTGCGATGTCGACGAATTCGACAACTGCGGGGGTGTACTTCTCAGGATTGTAGATCTCAGCGAGTTTATCTAATCTCTTATCAGGTACAGAGACAACACCGACGTTAGGTTCGATCGTGCAGAAAGGATAGTTTGCGGATTCTGCACCGGCTCTTGTGATCGCGTTAAAAAGCGTGCTCTTACCGACATTAGGAAGTCCTACGATACCAAGCTTCATATATATACCTCATTAAATCTATTTTTTTGCCTCATAATTGTAGCACATTCACATCATAATACTTTGTAGGTTGTTTGTCGGTATTTGTATTGCAGTTGTCGGCTCTTTTGTAGGTTTTTGTAAGAAAAGGTTCACTTTTGCAGGCTTTTGTCGCAAAACTTGCAGGTTTTAAGCCTTGTTTTTGCGATGTTTTTGTACTGATAATCCGTTCTCGAAAAGGGTATTCTGCAAACAAAGGAGAGTACCCTTATGCCTACTAGACCCAATGTCGTACATATCTATTCATGCTTTACTACAGGCTCAGATTCAACTTTGTCTCTGATTGAAGTATCCATATCACCTGGCATTCCGACTTTCTCTGTCATCGGTCTTTGTGATTCGTCTATCAGGGAATCAGAAGGAAGGATAAGGTCTGCATTTAAATCAGCCGGTTTTAATATGCCTAAAGGCCACATTACCATTGGTATAAGTCCTGCGTATATGAGGAAAGCAGGCTCCGGTTTCGATCTGTCGATGGCTATGGGAATACTGTTTTGCTCAGGCCAGTTATATCTTCCTCCGAACAGTAAGATCTATGCTGAGGGCGAGCTCTCGCTTGGCGGCGATGTGATAGGAACGCCCGGATCCTGTTTAAGGCTTAAGACTGTAAGGAATATGGATTTCGATTATAAGATCATTCCTGCAGGAGAAGCATCAAGTGCAGGCATAGCCTGCTTTACCGGCCAGACAGTCAGCAGCCTTTCTGATCTTGAAGGATTGTTTGAGGGCGGATTATATAAGGATAATGTTTTCGAATTCTGCAGGCAGGATGCTGACAAAGATTATATCGATATCTCAAATCTCAAAGGCCAGGAGAAGGCAAAAAGGGCTTTGCTTATAAGCGCTGCAGGATTTCATAACCTTTTGCTCATGGGAAGTCCGGGCTGCGGCAAGACCCTGGCCGGTAAGATGCTTGCAGGGATCATGCCTGAACTTACTCCCGAAGAGCTGTCTGATGTCTATTCGATAACTGAACTCCTGGAGGGAGAGAAAGCCGGCCATAGCTGCGAAAGACCAGTCAGACTCATCGGCCCTAATATCACTGTCGGAAAGTTGCTTGGCAATTCATCAAGTCTTACTCCGGGCGAGCTTGCTCTTGCAAATCACGGCATATTATTTGCTGATGAATTGCCGTTATACAGCTCTGAAGTATTGGATTTCTTAAGAAAGCCTTTAGAAGAACGCAAGGTTCAATTGATGAGGCGCGGTCAGCTTTATTCTTTCGATGCCAACTTCATATTCCTGGGAACGGGCAACCCTTGTAAATGCGGACTCCTTTATGAGAGCGGCGACAGATGCAGGTGTTCAGCTAATAGTATCAGCCGCTATATGTCCAAGATCACCGGACCTTTTTTGGAGAGGATTGATCTTTTCAGTGAGATGAGATCTGTCTCAGGTAAAGATATGGCCTTTATCTGCGCAGATGACAAGGAAGGCGAGAGTCCTTATTACAGAGAGACTGTCAAAAGATGCTGGGATATCGCGCATAAGCGTTATGGATCAGATTTCCTTAACGGAACTTTCCGTGATACAGACATCAAAGACATATTAAGGGTTCCTGAGAAGGTAATTAAGTATGCAGGGGACACCTGTGACAAAGGATTTTTCTCTGCACGCGGGTTTACCAGGATATTAAGAGTAGCAAGGACTATTGCCGATATTAAAGGCGCTGAAGATATTTCGGAAGAAGATATCGCAGAGGCGGTTCAATACAGAAAGCGGGGTTTCTGATATGGCATTTATAAATGATCAGATCAATCATCAGGATCTTTTCTATTCAGCAGTAATGCTCAATACGGATATCAATTATAAGACTTTCCGAGACCTTATAGATAATAAAGCGATCAAGACATACAGGGATATTTCTGACAGGGAGATATTGACCAGGATCGCCAAAGGGGAGATCAAATTAAGGAATGATACAGTTCATAGGATAAAGAAGCTCCTTGATTCATACAGTGATATCGAAAAGATCGTCGGCAAATACCGTAAGACCGCTTTGGAGAACAATATAAGCGTGCATTCATCACTTGATGAGAATTATCCCTATAACTGGAAAGTCCTAAGCGGAATGCCACAGGTGTTTTATTCGCGCGGCAACATAAACCTGATAGGACAGATGACTTATCAGGGCGCAGTTGCCGTTGTAGGCTCCAGGAATCCCAGTAAATATTCTCTTTATGCGACTGAACAGATATGCAGTGAGTTAGGAAATAAAGGGATCACGATAGTTTCCGGTATGGCGTGCGGCATAGACAGACAGGCACATATCTCATCTGTTAATACGCAAGGCGGTACGGTTGCTGTCCTTGCCGGCGGAGTAGATAACATATATCCTCCGGCAAATAAAGATATTTATGATCTTATAGGAATAAACGGACTTCTTATCTCTGAGATGCCGCCCGGACAAATGCCGCTCAGGCAGTATTTTCCATCTCGCAACAGGCTGATAGCAGGATTATCGGATACTACGCTGATAATGGAAGCCGGTATCTGCTCAGGAACGCTTCATACGGCCTCATTTGCTGCCAATCAGGGCAAAGAGGTCTTTGTGCTTCCGAATAATATCTACTATGAGAATGCCAAGGGCGGATTAAAACTCCTTGAAGACGGCGGGAACGTTCTCCTTGGCCCTGAATGCGTAATTGACAGCATAACAAGAGCTCTGATGTTTAAAAGGATGGGAATGGGGTGTCCTGCCGAGCTTAGTTATTCAGATGATAAAGATGAATTTACGGATAATATCGATATCGGAGCTCTAAGAGAATTATCGAGATCTGATCCGGAAACTCTTACAGACGACAATTGGAAGACAATAATTACTGATGCACTTACTTTAAAGCCCCTATGTGCGGATGAGCTATGTAGTGTTACAATGCTTCCGTTTTACAAGATTTCGATACTTTTAACCGAGCTTGAGCTTAATGGGACAGTTTGCCAGGAGAAGGGGAAGTATTCGTTGACATTTGTATAATGATGATATATTTTTAATTAAAAATATAGAGGGGTACTTATGAGCAAGAAATTAGTCATTGTTGAGTCTCCTGCCAAGTCAAAGACCATTGGCAGATACCTTGGAAGCGATTATATCATTTCCGCATCATTAGGTCATATAAGAGATCTTCCTTCAGGGAATCTCGGTGTTGATGTTAAGAATAACTTCAGACCTTTATACATAACCATGAAGGGAAAGGAGAAGGTCGTAAGAGACTTAAAGCTCTTGGCTGCTGATTGCGACGAGATACTCCTCGCAACGGACCCTGACCGCGAGGGTGAAGCAATTGCATGGCACTTGGCAAAGGTATTGAAGATCGATCCTGATTCAAAGTGCAGGATCACATTTAACGAGATCACAAAGACAGCGGTCCAGGAGGCTATTAAGAATCCCAGGACCATCAATATGAATCTTGCCAATGCACAGCAGGCAAGAAGGATCCTTGACAGATTAGTCGGATATGAATTGAGCCCGCTTCTCTGGAAGAAGATCAGAAAGGGCTTGTCCGCAGGACGTGTTCAGTCTGTTGCAACCAAGATCGTAATGGACCGTGATGCCGAGATCGACGCATTTAAGCCTGAGGAATACTGGCTCATCAAGGCTCTTGTAACACCCGGAAAGAATTCAGATAAGTTCTTATTAAGCTACTATGGTATTGCTGACGGTGATAAGGTTAAGAAGGATGACTTGAAGTGCCTTGAGGATGCCCAGGAAGTATCAGATGCTGTAGGAAGCGGTCCGCTGGTCGTAGATTCGGTTAAGAAGGGCAAGAAGGAGAGGAATCCTTATCCTCCGTTTACCACATCAACCTTGCAGCAGGAAGCTTCAAAGAGACTCGGATTCTCTTCCAAGAAGACAATGTCCATTGCTCAGCAGCTCTATGAAGGTGTTGAGATCGCAGGACAGGGCCAGACAGCTCTCGTATCCTATATCAGAACAGACTCAGTACGTATCTCCGAAGAGGCTGTAGCAGCTGCTGCAGATCTTATCAAGCAGAGATTCGGCAAAGAATACTGCGCTCCTTATAAGAGACAGTATAAGAACAAGAATTCCGCCCAGGATGCTCACGAAGCGATCAGACCTACTCATTTCGATCTTGATCCGAGAGACATCAGATCCTCTCTTACAAACGATCAGTATAAGCTTTATCAGCTTATCTGGGACAGATTCCTTGCTACACAGATGGCTTCATGCAAGCTTGATACTGTTACATGTCAGGCAACCTGCAATAACAGAGTATTCAGAGCAACAGGTGAGACCGTTACATTCAAAGGTTTCCTTGTTCTTTACGATGACATCGCAGAAGATCAGAATAAGAGTGACGATTCAGACGGCAAGGCCATCATCCCGCCTCTTGAAGACGGCATGAAGCTTGAACTCTTAGACCTTAAGTCTTTGCAGAAGTTCACGACACCTCCGCCGCATTATACGGAAGCTACGCTCATCAAGGCATTGGAAGAATACGGAATCGGAAGACCTTCCACATATGCTCCTACGATCTCTACGATCCTTGACCGTAAATATATTGAGAAGAACGGAAGACTTCTCCAGATCACTGATCTCGGTAAGATCGTTACAAATATGCTCTCAGAGAACTTCAGCGAGATCGTAGACCTCTCATTTACGGCCGACATGGAGACTAAGCTCGATGAGGTTGAAGAAGGCAAGGAAGAATGGGAAGAAGTGCTTAACAGCTTCTATCCTGAGTTCAATACACAGATCAAGGCTGCTCAGGAATCTATCGACAAGATCACATTTGAGCCTGAGAAGACCGGTGAAGTATGCCCTCAGTGCGGTGCCGAGCTCGTTTATAAGGAAGGCAGATACGGTAAGTTCATTGCCTGCTCCAACTTCCCTGAGTGTAATTACACAAAGAACATCGTAGTCTACGCAAAGGGTGTATGTCCCAAGTGCGGTTCCGGACTTCTCGTTCATAAATCTAAGAAATACAGAAATAAGTCATTCTATACATGCGATAAGCAGGGCTCTGATCCGAATTGTGATTTCATCTCATGGGATCTTCCTATCGAAGGCAAGTTCTGTCCTGAATGCGGAAGCTACATGATCTTAAAGCATTTCGGCAAGAAGGCTTATCCCAGATGCTCTAACAAGGATTGTCCTACTAACGCCAGAAAGAGCAGAAAATCTTCAGATAAGAAGAACGAAGATGAAGAATGATGCGGTTGTAACAATAATCGGTGCAGGTTTAGCGGGCTCTGAGGCTGCTAATATCTGTGCGCGTGCAGGCGTTCATGTAAAGCTTTACGAGATGAAGCCTGTTAAATACAGCCCTGCTCATCATTCGGAGAATTTCGCAGAGCTGGTATGCAGCAACTCCTTAAGAGCTGCCGCAAGAGAGAATGCAATTGGTCTTCTTAAGGAAGAACTGAGGCATTTAGGTTCGCTCATCATGGAAGCAGCAGATAAGAGCGCTATCCCAGCCGGCGGCGCTCTGGCCGTTGACAGAGATGAATTCTCAGGATACATAACCGAATCTATCAGGAATAATCCTCTTATAGAAGTTATTCCGGGTGAAGTTACGAAGATTCCTGAAGAGGGCATAGTAATCGTTGCTACAGGACCTCTTACTGAAGGTGAGCTCTTTGAAGACATACTGCGTGTAACGGGAGATACGTCAGGACTTCATTTCTTTGACAGTGCAGCTCCTATCGTAACCGGTGATTCGATCGACATGACAAAAGCTTTCAGGGCTTCAAGATACGGCAAGGGCGGAGACGATTACATCAACTGTCCTATGACCAAAGAGCAGTATCTTGCTTTTAGGGAAGAGCTTGTAAATGCCGAGAGGGCAGATGTCAAGAACTTTGACAGGGAGATCGTTTTCGAAGGCTGCATGCCTATTGAGGTAATGGCTCAAAGAGGCGTTGATACGATGAGATTCGGACCTTTGAAAGGTGTTGGACTTATCGATCCTGCGACCGGCAAAGAGCCTTATGCCAATCTCCAATTAAGACAGGATGACAGGGCTAAGACCATGTATAACCTTGTCGGTTTCCAGACAAGGCTTAAATGGCCTGAGCAAAAGCGCGTCTTTGGAATGATACCCGGCCTTGAGAATGCGGAATATACTCGTTACGGCGTTATGCACCGAAATACATTCCTTAATTCGCCTTTGTATCTTTCATCACATTACAGCTTGAGGGCTAAGCCTGATATATTCTTCGCAGGACAGATAACAGGTGTTGAAGGTTATATTGAATCCACGGCTTCCGGCTTCATGGCAGGTTTCTATGCGGCACAGAGAGCGCTTGGGATCGAGCCCGCATACGAACCCGACGCATGCACGGTTATCGGTTCTATGGCTCTTTATGTTTCTGACCCTCATATCAAGAAGTTCCAGCCGATGAATGCGAACTTCGGTATCGTAAGTCCTATTGAAGGCAGATTTAAGGGCAAGACTGCCAAGAAAGATAAGAATAATGCACTTGCTGACAGGGCTTTAGAGCACCTTAAAGCGTTTGAGGAAAGTGTTGGGAAATTAACCGAATAATGGAGCAGGGAATTAAAGAGAGCAATAAGAATATTGAAGAAAGAGCAAAAGGTCCTTTTGCTCATTTCTTTATTTCAGGATGGAATCATTTGGTAAGGCTCATGGGCGTAAATGTGCTTTTCATGCTGTTCAATATTCCTGCTTTAGCAATTGCTTTCGGGTTTGCCATAATCTTTATGCCCGGCCTTGTATCTGCTTTTGACCTTCATAGATTCATCTCGGTCCCCTCAAATGCCGGTTCGGTTACGCCTGCTGAAACTTCAGTTGTCTCATATCAGCTCTTATCTTTGCTTATTGTGTTCTTTATCGTTTCTGTTGTTGCAAGCCTGCTTATCTGTATCGGACCTTTCCAGACAGGATTTGCACAGGTATATAAAGATATCAGGAACGGCACGTCAGTTTCATTGTTCGGAAGCTTTAAGGTCGGACTTAAAGAAAACTGGAAAAAGGCGTTGGCCTCAACTTTCATCGGTATTCTTTTCACAGCGGTGATAATCCTTGCCGTAAGTTTCTATCTCAATCTGAAGACGGATGTGGGCATAATTATCGGAACAGTTTTCTGCGTTTTGTATGTAGCTTTTATCCTGGTCCAGAATTTTGCTTATAACATGATGGTAACGACTGATCTGAAGCTCGGCCAGATATATAAGAACTCTCTATTATTCCTTCTTATCAGGTTTGGTCATTGCCTGGGGCTTGCGGTCGTAGTCATTCTTTTCTATATCGCAGTGCCTTTTATACTGTTGATGTCGGCTTCTTATACTACCTTAGGAATCTTCATCTTCCTTTATTCGTTCCTTGTCATTGCCTGGGTACAGTACGGCATTTCTTACTATACCGGATGCCTTATCGACAGATATGTAGCAGAAGACGAAGAGCCTGCCGAAGAAAACAGTGAAGAAACTTAAGTAAATTGAGTTAGAATAGAGTAGTAATCCGTAAATCAAGCTGTTTAAGAGGATAGGTTTAAGGTCCGGCAATGTACGATTTTGATCTGCTGCCAGAAGATACAGTATTTGCTCTTTATGTTGCGCTGGTGTTATTCGCCATTGCTTTTGTTTCATTTGCAGTTATAACTCTCTATACGTTGATCAAGACGACTCTTTATAACAGAAAGCATGAGGACAAGCTTAAGCTTACGCCTGATGTGGCTTATTTCCATGAACGCGGAAAGAGAGGCAACCAGGAGGACTCGGTCTATATCTCGCCTTTGGATAAGATCGAAGAATCAGGCCTTATTGCTGCATGTTCTGACGGAATGGGCGGACTTCTTAACGGTGAAGTGGTTTCTAAATATGTTACTGATTCGCTTGCCGAGAATTTCCCTTTGAAGTTTGATGCCCAGGCTGAGAATGCGAAAATAATATCCGGCATTTCCGACCATGTTTACGAAGACTTCCATTTAAGTGCCGGCGCGACACTTGTCATGGTCCATATTTTTGATGACCTTCTGAATTTCTATAGTCTAGGCGACAGCAACATCATCCTGATCCGCAATAACCGCGCGACACTTCTGAATAATAAGCAGAACTACGCTTCTGTAATGATAAAGAAGTTCTCTGAAGGCGGTATCGATACCGTTGATGCTTACAAGGATCCCAGAGCCAGAGGCCTTACTGATTTTGTCGGCAACTTCAAATGCAATGTCCAGATGACATCAAAGCCTATGAAGCTCCGTGATAATGATATTATTATCGTAGGTTCAGACGGTGTTACGGATTCAATGCCTTTGAACCGCATCCTTAACCATATACATTCAGATCAGAACGCCACAGGCATCGCAAGAATGATCAAGTATGGCGTCAAGTCCAGTAAGAATCCCAGACAGGATAATTACTCGGCGATAGTAATAAAGCTGCGCAGGAGCATAGTGTGATAGAGTATTACACATTTAAGCACAGGGGAGATGCCCTTGATTTTACGGATGAAGTCTTCTTAAGACTTGTTCCGAATCTTACTGTTGCACTATTCTTCGGGAGCAATCTTAAGATCGCGCCTAAGAGCCAGGCTCTGTTATTTTCCGAGATCCTTAACAGTGAAGAAGGCGGCAAGAGCATCGAATACTTATCTTCGGTATTCGACGAATGTCTAGACGAAGAGTCTGAATACCTGATCCTTCGCGTGCTTAAGAACGGCGTTGAATGTTACAGAAGAGGCGGCGTTTTCGCAAAGATCATAAAGGACGGGCAGATACATGTTCTGCCAAACGGCTTCTTCGGACTCAATGTAGGTGACAGCATAGTCTGCGCCACTTCCAATTTCTATAAGCACCTTACAGATGAAGGGATACTCGCCGACGCGCTTGTATCTTCTTCATGCAACGAATGGATGAATATGCTGATCAGAAGGATATCGGATCAGTGCCAGCTTAAGTGCGGAAATCTGTCCGCCGTAACTCTTAAGCTCAACGATTAGTGCGGTTTAGGTGAGTCTCTAAAGAGAGTTTTATTATCCTTCTTGCAGATCTCTCGATATCTTCGCTTGAGATAAGGCCTTTACGGCATGCTCTCATTATCTTCCACGGAATATGAGGAAGCCCCGGCATTATGAGATCAGTACCTGCTTTGCAGCAAAGTTCATCCAGACTCTCATGATGTCCTGTCGCGAACCAGTCGGTCATGACGATACCGTCAAAGCCCCATTCGTTTCGAAGTATCTTTGTCTGAAGATCGTAGTTAAGGGCAGTGTAGATGCCGTTGATCTTGTTATAACTGCACATTACGGCTTCCGGATGCGCTGTCTCAACTGCGATCCTGAATGCCCGGAGATAGATCTCACGAAGAGTCCTTTCATCCATATTGGAGGATGATACATTTCTTTTGGTCTCAAGATTGTTTGCAGCGAAATGTTTTATAGTCGGGTAACAACCATATTCTTCATGAACGCCCCTGATAACACGGCTTGCAATGATGCCGGTAAGGACCGGATCTTCTGAATAGTATTCGTAGTTTCTTCCGCACAAAGGATTTCTGTGGATGTTTAATGCCGGTGCAAGCCAGAAGACCACACCATATTCAAGCATTTCCTTGGCAACGGCATTTCCTAATAATCTGGCGTGGTATACACTCCAGGTTTGCGCAACTACGGTCTCAGAGGGCCATGATGTGCAGTATTGATAGAACAATTCCTGATTTTTGGTTTTATCTGAAGCAGCGCCAAGCTTTGAGATCTTGTGTACATGTCTTAAAGATTCAGGCAGTGTAGGAATTGCAAATAAGTTATGCTTAGGCTTTGTCGATATCTGTGTCAGGTTAAGCCCCTGAGGGCCGTCAGCCATAGGCATGGCATCGATCCCTTTATTAAACAGCTTGGATGTTGTATATCCGACAGCTCCGAAAACCCTGTGCCGGAAGGGACCTAAATATGTCCTTCCAACCAGCAGTTTGCTCATATCTTTAATTGTGAGGCCCGATACTACCTGGTCTATTTCAGGGTTTTTCTCGAATTCCGGAACATTATATTTATGTGTTATGCAACTGATCTCAGAAGCTTTTATCTTGCTGCGCCTGATATCTGAAGGAATTTTTCTTTCGCTTTTATCGTGAATAATGTAATCGATCTTGCGGTCTGACAGAGATATGGGATCAGTTATCTCGGTAACGGCATCCTCATCAAGCTCAAGTACAAGTAATGGTGTATCGTTCAGATAGATGAGATATTCGCCCTTCTCGAGAATGAACCGATGGTTATCGTTGTCAAATGCAGCAAAGTATTTAAGATCAAAGCTGAGAGTAAAATAGTCTTTTTTGCCGGGTTCCAAAAGCATTGTCTTGGAAAATGCAACAAGACTTGATTTTTCTCTTATGAACTTGTTTTCGGGGCAGGATAAGTAAAGCATAGAGACTTCCTTGCCTGCCGTATTTCCGGTATTGGTAACACGTACGTTGACCGTGATCTTCGTACCGCGGTTGGCACAATAATCTGCTTCAGTCTTAAAAGTGGTATAGCTTAATCCGTAACCGAACTTATATCTCGGCGTGATGCTTTTCTTATCGAACCATCTGTAACCGACGAAGATGCCTTCTCTGTAGTCTTCCTGGAGCATTTCGGGGTTTCTTTCAGAAAACGTGTCAGATGAAGGGTAGTCATCGTACTTATAAGCCCATGTATCGGCAAGTCTGCCTGAAGGATTAACTTTTCCTGTCAGGATATCAGCAAGGGCATTACCGGATTCCATTCCGCCCTGCATAAGAAGGACAACAGCCGAGAAACTGATCTCGTCAAGAAATGAAAGATCTATAACAGCTCCGACGTTAAGAACAAGGATTGTATCCTTATAGTTCTCTGTAATGGAACGCATGAGCGATATCTCGTCTTCGGCAGCATAGTAATCGCCGGGAATATCCTTTCTGTCAGCGCCTTCGCCGGCCTGCCTTGCGAGAACATAAACTGCAACATCAGCGCCGGTGTTGTCATCTTTTGTAACAGGTCTTCCGGAAGGCAGATAGAACGGATTATCTGCCGCATAATCCATATGCTGCATAAGAGGAATCTTGCGCATGGCTTTCTTTAGGTTCTTCTTATAAAGCGAAAGTTCTCTTTCATAGAGCTCATCGTATTCGTTGAGCCAGTCTTCGCTGATGATGGTGATGTTTGCGTTCTTAAGGCCGTCTTCGATATTGACGTTGTATCTGGGGTTATTCTCGCCTGATCCCGTGCCTCCGAAAACCGTATGCCTCGCGCCCGCGCCATATAAAGCCGCCTTGTTGGCTTTAAGCGGAAGGACTCCGTTATTTTCCAGAAGAACGATTCCTTCGGCACAGATCTCTCTTGCGAGATCACGGTGATTGATCTCACGTTCTGTCAGAGAAGGATTATTCTGTGCATAGATCTCAGACTTCATATCAACCTAATCTCTCGTAGAATTTTTTTCTGAAATCTCCCAATCTGTCTTCGGCGATCGCCTGACGGATACGCTCCATAAGAACGAGCAGGAAATGGATATTGTGATATGTGCAGAGTCTTAAGCCGAACATCTCGTTAGCCTTGATGAGATGTCTTACATAAGCTGCAGAGAAATTCGTGCATGCATAGCAGCTGCAGTCAGGATCCATAGGACCGAAGTCTTCGGCGAACTTCTTGTCTCTTATTATCTTCTTGCCGTAATCGGTAAGAATGGTGCCGTGTCTGCCCATTCTTGTCGGGAGAACGCAGTCGAACATATCGACGCCTCTGCATGAGCCCTCAATAAGATAATCGGGAGTGCCGACGCCCATCAGATAACGGGGCTTATCCTCAGGCATGAGAGGTACAGTGCAGTCGATCATGTCAATAAACAGATTCTTAGGTTCGCCGACGGAGATACCTCCGATCGCAAATCCGGGAAGATCGAAGGATGTAATAGCATCTGCGCTCTTTTTGCGGAGATCGGGATACATCGATCCCTGGATGATGCCGAACAAAGCCTGTTCATCAGGCCTTTTGTGTGCTTCGATACAGCGCTCGAGCCATCTTGTTGTCCTTGCCTGAGATCTGTCAGCGTAGGCGTGCTCGGAAGGGTAGGGGCAGCATTCATCGAAAGCCATGATGATATCAGCGCCCAAGTCATTTTGAACCTGCATTGATATCTCAGGCGTTAAGAATAACTTTCTTCCGTCGATGTGGGAACTGAACTTTACGCCTTCTTCTTTTATGTCCTTAGGCTTCGAAAGTGAGAACACCTGGAATCCGCCTGAATCTGTAAGAATGGCGCCGGGCCAGTTCATGAACTTATGAAGGCCGCCGGCCTTTGCAACGATATCACTTCCGGGTCTGAGCCAGAGATGATAAGTATTTGAGAGCATGATTCCTGCACCCATGCCGGATACTTCCTCAGGACTCATTCCTTTGACAGAAGCCTGTGTTCCTACAGGCATAAATGCAGGTGTCATGAAGGTTCCGTGAGGCGTGTGTACCTTACCGAGTCTTGCACCTGTCTGAGCGCATGTGTGGATGTGTTCGTACCATACCGGGAAGTTTGACATATCAGTTCTCCAAATCTGTAATGAACATGGCGTCACCGAATGAGAAGAATCTGTATTCTTCCTCAACGGCATGTTTATATGCGTTTAATACGTTTTCGCGGCCTGCCAGAGCAGATACAAGCATTATCAAAGTCGATTCAGGCAGATGGAAGTTGGTGATAAGAGAATCAACGCACTTGAATTCATAACCGGGATAGATAAATATCTGTGTATAACCGGATGCAGGCATCATCTCGGGATCGTTTGAAGCAACAGTCTCAAGCGTTCTGGTAGATGTGGTGCCGACGGATATTATCCTTCTGCCTTCAATTCTTGCTTTGCGGATAATATCGGAAGCTTCCTTGGGAAAGTCATACCATTCGGAGTGCATCTCATGGTCTTCGATAGTTTCTGCCTTAACGGGTCTGAAGGTGCCAAGACCTACATGAAGAGTGAGTTCGGCGATCTCAACGCCCATATCCTTTAATTCAGCCAAAAGATCTTTGGTAAAGTGAAGACCGGCCGTAGGCGCTGCTGCAGAGCCCGCATCTTTGGAATATACGGTCTGGTAACGTTCCGGGTCATCTAACTTCTCGTGGATATAAGGCGGGAGGGGGATGGTACCTGCTTTATCAAGGACTTCTTCCCAGACGCCTTTAAAATCGAATCTGATGATCCTGTTTCCGCTCTCAAGAACCTGTTCGCATTCAGCTTCAAGCTCACCGGGGATAAAGGTCATGCGCTTGCCTTCTCTGACCTTCTTGCCGGGGCGCGCAAGAGTTTCCCAGTGATTATCGTCGATCCTCTTTAACAGAAGGAGCTCAACAGGGCTTTGTGTATCAGAACGTACACCAAGTAATCTTGCAGGAATGACTCTGGTGTTGTTTATAACCAGAACATCGCCTTTCCTAAGGAATTGCTTTATATCCGGAAAATGGCCGTCAATAACCTTGCCGGTCTTTTTATCGAGTACCAGGAGACGTGATGCAAGACGGTCCTTGGTAGGGACCTGTGCAATCAGTCTCTCGGGCAGATCATAGTAAAAATCAGAAGTCTTCATGTAATATGCCTTTTATAATAAATATAACGACAGAAGTTTATCACATTTAGTAGGAAAATGCGGATATACGCACATTATTTGATATTATGTCCTCTTATCCTTTGTTAAAATCCGAAATATATATCAAATCTTCCAAAGGAGAATCCAAATGAGAGCATTATTCATCGGCGGAACAGGAACTATCAGCAGCGCGATCACAAGAAGACTTGCAAAAGATCCTTCTTGGGAATTGTGGCTTATTAACCGCGGCAACAGGGCAGATACAGTGCCTGAGAATGTTCATCAGATCGTATGCGACATCAATGATGAAGAAGCTGTCAAAAAGGCTTTGGAAGGCATGACATTTGATGTGGTAGGTGAATTCATCGGATTTACCGTAGATCAGGTTGAGCGCGATTACAGGCTCTTTAAGGACATTACAAAGCAGTATATCTATATAAGCTCTGCTTCGGCCTACAATAAGCCTTCCGCAAGCTATATCATCACTGAAGGCACAACACTCGCTAACCCTCACTGGGAATATTCCAGAAACAAGATCGCGTGCGAGCATTTCCTTATGGAAAAATACAGGGAAGAAGGTTTCCCCGTAACTATCGTAAGGCCAAGCCACACTTATGATGAGAGATCTATCCCTCTTGGCGTTCACGGAAAGAACGGGTCCTGGCAGGTCATTAAGCGCATGATGGACGGCAGGCCCGTCATAATCCACGGTGACGGTGAGTCTTTGTGGCATCTGACGTTCAATGAAGACTTTGCTGTAGGTTATACGGCACTTATGGGCAACCGTCATGCAATCGGCGAAGCTTTCCAGCTGACAGGCGATGAAGTCCTTACCTGGAATCAGATCTATCAGACAATAGCTGATGCTTTAGGCGTTGAGCTTAAGGCATATCACGTATCATCAGAACTCCTTACCGCTTTAGGTCCTGATTATGACTTCGAAGGAAGCCTTACGGGTGATAAGTCAGTATCAGTAGCTTTCGATAACAGCAAGATCAAGAGGCTTGCGCCTGATCTTAAGACTAATGTTCCTCTGCATAAAGGCGTAAGGATCGCTCTGAATTACATTCTGGACCATGAGGAGTGCAGGAAAGAAGACCCTGAATTTGATAAGTGGTGTGACAAAGTCATCGAAAAGATCGACGCTCTTAAGGCAACTTTTTGAGATTTCGAAGATGAAAAACCACTGAATTAATATGTTTTTTGTGCAAATATCAGACTTTTGTTGTAAAATGAATTAGTTTTTTCGAAGGGAGACTATATATGTCCGAAATTCCTTACAAGATCTATTTATCTGAGAATGAGATTCCTTCAGCATGGTATAACGTCCGCGCTGACATGAAGAACAAACCCGCTCCGCTTCTCAATCCAGGAACAGGCGAGCCTTTAAAGGCTGAGGATCTTTATCCCATCTTCTGTGAAGAGCTTTCGAAGCAGGAAATGAACAATACCGATGCATATATCGATATTCCGGGTGAAGTTCTTGATTTCTATAAGATGTACAGACCTTCTCCGCTCGTAAGAGCATATTGCCTTGAGAAGGCATTGGGCACACCTGCTCATATCTACTATAAATTCGAGGGTAACAACACATCAGGTTCCCATAAGCTCAATTCAGCTATCGCTCAGGCATATTATGCAAAGAAGCAGGGCCTCAAGGGTGTAACCACAGAGACAGGCGCAGGCCAGTGGGGTACAGCTCTTTCAATGGCTACAGCCTACTTCGGACTTGACTGCCAGGTTTACATGGTTAAGGTATCCTACGAGCAGAAGCCTTTCAGACGTGAGGTTATGAGAACGTACGGTGCTACGGTTACACCTTCTCCTTCAATGCTCACAAATGTCGGACGCAAGATCAACGAGCAGTTCCCCGGAACAGACGGTTCTTTGGGATGCGCTATTTCCGAGGCTGTTGAAGCTGCTACAACTCAGGAAGGCTACAGATATGTTTTAGGTTCAGTACTTAATCAGGTATTGCTCCACCAGTCTGTTATCGGTCTTGAGACTAAGGCAGCTCTTGACAAGGTTGGCGTTAAGGCTGACATGATCATCGGCTGCGCTGGCGGCGGATCTAACCTGGGCGGCTTGATCTCACCCTTCGTAGGCGAGATGTTAAGAGGCGAGAACCAGTACGAGATCATTGCTGTTGAGCCTGCTTCCTGTCCTTCATTCACAAGAGGATCCTTCGTATATGACTTCTGCGATACAGGCCGTGTTTGCCCTCTCGCTAAGATGTATACATTGGGCAGTAACTTCATGCCCGCACCTAACCACGCAGGCGGCTTAAGATATCACGGCATGAGCACGATCCTTTCACAGCTCTATGATGAGGGCTACATGAAGGCAAGATCTGTTAAGCAGACTGATGTATTTGCAGCTGCAGAGCAGTTCGCAAGAGTCGAGGGAATCCTTCCTGCACCTGAGAGCTCACACGCTATCAAGGTTGCTATCGACGAAGCTCTTAAGTGCAAAGAGACAGGCGAAGCAAAGAACATCGTATTCGGTCTTACAGGTACAGGTTACTTTGACCTCGTTGCTTATCAGAAGTACAACGACGGCGTTATGGATGACTACATTCCTACTGATGAGGATATCGCAGCTTCTCTTGCTCAGTGCCCTAAACTCGGCTGATAAAGTATTTGAACCGAATTTCATGGGACCGCTTTATGGCGGTCCCTTTTGTTTTCGAATAATGTTGAAAAATATGGCTTATTAGTAATAAAATTGGATTTAGCTTTATGGAATAAGGGAGAATATTCATGGCTGATTTCGATACAGATTGGAAGATCACGGGTTCACCGGATCCTGCTACACCAGATCCGCAGCCTCATCAGGTTCCGGCTCAGCCGCAGCCACAGCAGACATATCAGGCTCCTGTTCAGCAGGCGCCGGCTACTGTGCCCGGTTTTGCACCGCCGCCTGCTCAGCCCCAGTTTATCGGATATAACGTAAACGGCCCGGTGTACCGCAATGCCAGCGGTTTTGTAGCGCCGCCGCCTTCTGTCGATCATACGGCTGAAAGAGAAGCAAACCTTATGGAAATAGGGAAGATGATCAATCATTTCTCTCCTAAGGTCGAAGTCTATCAGGAATACGAGAAATGCCAGAAGGATATAGATAAATATGCCAGGACAAGCGTTGCTCCTTTTGTATGGGGCATTTTGCTGATCCTTCATTGTTTTGTCAGTGCATTTATTGCGGCAACCTCCAAAGCCAAGAACAATATTCTGATCTATTCATGTGTTGCCGGAGGATTTTTGCTCTTAGGCGCCGGATTTATTGCACTCTATTTCATAAAGAAGAAGAGGCATAAGAAAAAGCTTGAAGAGCTTTTGGCCAGGTTCAAAGAGCTTTCTGACCAGCTTTATTTGACCTATAACGGATACAGCAGCTGTGTTCTGCCTTCTGAATATACAGATCCGAGGCTTTTATACCAGTTCCAGTCCATGATCTATCACGGAAGGGTATTTTCTATTGGAAGCGCGCTTAATTCGCTTCTTGCCGTGCAGGGTGTATATCAGAGAGTGATTAAGGCCAAGCAGCAATTTGAGACCGATTCTTCAGAGATGCTGAACGGAACTGCAGCATTCTTTAATGCTTATAAATATTTCCGCTTCAAGTAGTACTGTCGTTATTCAGTTTCGTCAGCTGGTCACGTCTCTTAACGCAAGGGATAATGATCTCAAAGCAGGCACCGCCTGTTTCTTTGTTGTGAGCCTTTACTGTACCGCCGTGCTCTTCGGCAATTGCTAAAGCCAGTGCAAGACCGATTCCGTGCTTGCCGTCAGATCCTTTGGAGAAGCGCTCGAAAAGGTGGTCTGCCACTTCAGGAGCAATACCCGGTCCGTCATCAGAGATCTCGAAAACAACAGAATCTTCATTCTTGTCTTTATAGCATCTTAAAGTAACTGCCGTCTTACAGTATCTCAAGCAGTTGGAGAAGATGTTCTCAAGGCATCTTATAAGATCATTCTCGTTGCCGTAGATATAAGCGTTCTTTATCTTGATATCGTTGATGATGGCCTTGTCCTCGTGGATGAAGTTGCCTCTTACGCGGTCTATGATGGTGTCACAGATCTTCCTGGCATTGATCGTCTGCTTCTTAACTTCGTAATTTCCGGACTTGCTCATATCCATCTTGGAGATAGAGAGGAGGTTCTCGACAAGGCCTGACAAACGACCTGTCTCATCGATAATTACATCTATTGCATTGTTTCTGTCGTCATCGCTCTCGAAAACCCCATACTTAAGACCTTCCGCATAGCCCTGGATTGACATAAGCGGCGTTCTTAATTCGTGTGAAGCATTCTGGAAGAAGGTCTTCTGTTCGATATCTGCTTCTTCAAGCTTATATGCCATCTGATTCATGACATCGCCCAATTCAGACAGCTCTTTACTGACGATATGTCCTTTAAGCGGTTTAAAGTCACTCTTGGCGATCCTTTTCGCGAACCTGGAAAGCCTCTGGGTAGAGAAGATAAGAGGGTAGGTCATGACGATACTGAATACGCCTGCGATGATGATCGCGAGCAGCGCAGACTGGACGAGCGCCAGTGAGTTCGTTGCCATGAATGAAGAATACGACGCCGAGTTCACATAGACGCAGAGGTAGTAATTTGAGAACAGCTCATCGATGTCAGCCTGTGTTTCAGGATCAGATGTCACTACGTCATTGGAAAAAGGATCGTTCGGATCGGTGTCTTTGGGCGCATATTTGGAGTTGAAGCCTACTGTCCTGTAGTAGACCAGGTTACCGTCCAGATCAAGTGTCTGGGTCTTGTTAAGGCTCTCATAACCGCCTTCCTCAATGACTTTGCTGATAACTCTGATAGAAGTGTTGGTATAGGAGACCGAGTAATAAGCATTAGGCCATAAAACGGTGAACTTACCGGTATTCTTATCAAGAGTGTAAAGAGCGATATTTGCCTGGTTGGAGAGGTTATCGGATGTAGCGATAGAGTTCAGAAGATAAGCTCTTATGATGTCATCAGTATTCTCTTCGGAACTGTCGATCTGAAGGGTGAAGGTGTGGGTAAGGCTCATCGTGGATTCAACTGCCTTATCAAGACGGTTGTTGCACTGGATGTCGATATAATCTTTAAAGCTGGACTGGATATAGATGTTGATGATAAAAACGGCCAAAATGATAATAACGATCTCGACCGCATAAAAGTGCAGCGAGATCGGTATTCTTATAGCCGATTTATTTCTGGATGGCTTTTTAGGTTTTAACCGTGCCTTATCAGGCTTGTCAGTCATTAGTCCTGATTGTCTCCGTCGTCTTCATCTTCTGCTTCTTCGTTTGTTCTGTCCACAAGTCTGAAGCCGTAACCCCAGATAGTAGATATTTTAGCATCAGATTTAGATATTTTCTTCCTTAATCTTTTGACGGTGTCATCAGCAACTCTGGTCTCGACCTGAGTCTCATAACCCCAGATCTTGTCCAGTAATTCAGCTCTTGATACAGCTCTGTCCCGGTTTGAGATGAGGTATGTCAGAAGCTGATACTCATTAGGTGTAAGCGGGAGGGGCTTACCCTGCATCGTTGTTTCCTTGGTCTTTCTGTTAATGATGATGTCAGCAAATTCATATACTGCATCGTTATCAGGCTTATCACCTGTCTTGCCGGTGATCTCTTCCTGTCTTTTAAGGATGGATTTTACTTTAGAAACGAGCTTGATAGGTGAGAACGGCTTTGTAAAATAGTCATCGCTGCCCATATCAAGGCCCTGGATATAGTCTGTGTCGCTGTCTTTAGCAGTGAGCATGATGATCGGCACATTGGATGTCTTGCGGATCTCCTTAAGTATAAAGAATCCGTCGTGTCCGGGCATCATAACGTCTAATATGATGAGATCTGCAGGTGAGTTAGAGAATACTTCGAAAAGCTTGTCACCTGTAGGGAATCCTGTTACGTGAAATCCTTCTCTTTCAAGGAATGTCTTAAGAAGGTTTCTGATGTTATCGTCATCGTCTGCGATATAAATAAGTTTGTTCATTATTATCTCCATGTCCTCGCATTGAATTTACCAATATATTTTATATGAAAAAGAATATCTAATACCTTGCAAAATGGTGCAAATGTGCGGAAATAGAGCAAATAACTTTAGTTTTGATGAGGATTATGGTTAAATGTGTTTGCTTAAAACATGAAAGTCGAGGAGATATTATGTCAACAGTTCTTGTTACCGGCGGTAATGGTTATATTGGTTCACATACAGTAATTTCTCTGTTTGAGAACGGTTACGATGTTGTGATCGCTGACAATCTTTCAAACAGCAAGATGGAAGTTCAGAACCGTCTTGAGAAGATCACCGGTAAGAGATTCAAGTTTTATAATGTCGATTGCTGCGATATTGCAGCTTTAAGAAAGGTCTTCGAAGAGAACAAGATTGATGCGATCATTCATTTCGCAGGCCTTAAAGCAGTAGGTGAGTCTGTAAAGATCCCTCTGGAATACTATTCAAATAATATCGGAAGCATGATCAATGTCTGCCGTCTCATGACTGAGTTTGGCGTTGACAAGCTCGTTTTCAGTTCATCCGCAACAGTATACGGCGAGAGTGAGGATGTTCCATTCACAGAGGAGAGCCCTCTCGGAACATGCACAAATCCTTACGGCTGGACAAAGTGGATGCTCGAACAGATCCTAAAGGACTATGCTAAATCTGAGCCTTCCAAGAGGATCTGCCTGTTAAGGTATTTCAATCCCGTCGGTGCTCATGAGAGCGGCCTTTTAGGTGAGGACCCCAGAGGAATTCCGAACAACCTTTTCCCTTATATTTCAAAGGTTGCAGGCGGCACATTGGAGTGCCTTACGATCTTCGGAAATGATTACGACACACCGGACGGCACTTGCCTCCGCGATTATATCCACGTTGTTGACCTTGCGGACGGACACGTTAAGGCGATACAGTATCTTGATAAGACAGATGATTCCGTCTGTATATTCAATCTCGGTACCGGCAAGGGTACTTCAGTTATTGAAGCTGTTAATGCATTCGAAAAAGCATGCGGTCACGAGATCAATCATAAGTTTGGTCCCAGGAGACCCGGCGATATTGCTGTCTGCTATGCATCCACCAAAAAGGCAGAGGAAGTATTGGGCTTTAAGGCCAGATACGGAATCGATGAGATGTGCTCATCATGCTGGAAGTGGCAGACAATGAATCCTGAAGGCCTTAAGGACTAAGGGTTCATTTTAGGAGTTATATGGATAATAGAAACAGAAACAGGAACGTACAGAGACATTCTGAGCAGGAGGCCTCATATTACGGCTTTTCGAAGGATGTAACAAAAAGATCTTCAAAATCAAAACGCAAATTAAAAAAGCTTAATCATTTAAAGCTTCGCTTGATCTTCGGAACGGTAGCTGCAGTATTAGGCGTGATCATCGGACTTGCCATCTTCGGCGTATGGTATAAGGAGTACCTTTTAAACCAGATCACGTATGAGACTACATCTCCCAATGAAGTGGCAACTATCATTGATGAATACGGTGATACTGTTGTTCTTGGTGATCTTACCGAGAGCACGCAGTTCAGTATCTTTCAGGATGAACCGGTAAAGAATTTCCTTCTTATCGGAATCGACAGCAGAAGCAAGAACTACAGCAAGGACGGTAAGGGCGACAGGTCCGATGTTATCGTCGTTATGTCTGTCGACTCAAAGAAGGGCACGATCAAGCTCTTGTCTATCGCAAGAGACTCATATGCTTATTTCCCGGGTTATTCAAAGCCTCATAAGATCAACGCTGCTATGTCCTACGGCGGACCGGCTCTGCTTCAGGCGACTGTAGAAAACAGCTTAAGGATCAAGATCGACGGCTATGCTTATGTTAACTTCAGCCATATGGCCCAGATCATTGATGCAGTAGGCGGCGTATACGTCAACATGACATCAGGGGAGAAGAAGGTTGCAAACCAGTATATCCGTGAACTCTCCAAGAGTGCCGCTCTTATCCAGGACACCGGTAACGGCACATGGCTTAACGGCACACAGGCTGTTGCATATGCCAGAGTCAGATATGTAGGCAACGGCGACTATGAACGTATGGAAAGACAGATCGAAGTCTTACGAAGCCTGATGACCCAGTACATGAAGCTCTCTGCTACAAAGAAGCTTGCGTGCATGGACGATGTATTGGGCGCAATCGTTACCAATATCGACAAGAAGGACGTTGAGAAATATGCATTGGATTTCCTGCCTTCATTGGGGAAAGCAGAGATGCAGTATATCCAGCTCCCGATTGACGGATGCCTCAATCAGGGTACATACGGCGGCGAGTGGAGCATGCGTGTCAACTGGAACGCCATGATCCCTTACGTTCAGGAGTTTTTCTATGGTGAGAAGTACGATTTCGACCCTGTCAAACTGCCCCCGAAGGCACCTGAATTAAGCCAGTGCAAGACGGATATCCCTCTTGAAAAACTCATTCATTAGAGTTTTTGACTTTTTTTGATTTTCGTATTGACAGTATTGAATTTAAGAATTATATTTTGTTGTGGTTAGCACTTAAGGGTTAAGAGTGCTAACCACAATTTCATTGTATTGGAGGTCTTTTTTATGACAATTAAGCCCTTAGCAGATAAGGTAGTAGTAAAGAAACTTCAGGCTGAAGAGACAACAAAGAGCGGCATTATCCTGTCCTCCGGTGCTCAGCAGAAGCCTCAGATCGCAGAGATCATCGCAGTTGGTCCGGGCGGAATCGTTGACGGCAATGAGATAAAGATGGAAGTTAAGGTCGGTGAGAAGGTCATCATCCGTGATTATGCCGGAACAACCGTTAAGCTTGAGGGCGAAGAATACATCATCGTTCGTCAGGACGACATCGCTGCTATCGTAGAAGACTGATCAGTTAATAAATTTGGAGGCGAATATATATGGCAAAAGACATTAAGTACGCTGAGGACGCAAGAAAGTCCTTAGAAGCAGGCGTAAACAAGGTAGCCAATACAGTTAAGGTTACTTTGGGACCTAAGGGAAGAAACGTAGTACTCGACAAGAAGTACGGTGCACCTCTTATCACAAACGACGGTGTTACCATCGCAAAAGAGATCGAGCTTGAAGACCGCTATGAGAATGCAGGCGCTCAGCTCGTAAAGGAAGTTGCATCCAAGACAAATGACGTTGCCGGTGACGGTACAACAACAGCTACTCTCCTCGCACAGGCTATCATCCGTGAAGGAATGAAGAATGTTGCTGCAGGCGCTAACCCGATCATCCTGAGAAAGGGTATCTCCAAGGCTGTAGATACTGCAGTTTCCGAGATCTTAGGCAAGGCTAAGCAGGTTGACGGTTCCAAGGATATCGCACGTGTTGCTGCAATCTCCGCAGGCGATGACGAAGTCGGCCAGATGATCGCTGAGGCTATGGAGAAGGTTACAGCTGACGGTGTTATCACTGTTGAAGAGAGCAAGTCTATGCTCACAGAGCTCTCTGTTGTTGAAGGTATGCAGTTCGACAGAGGTTATATCTCTCCTTACATGGCAACAGATACAGATAAGATGGAGACTGTTTTCGATGAGCCTTACATACTTATCACAGATAAGAAGATCTCCAACATCCAGGACATTCTTCCTGTAATCGAGCCCCTCGCACAGTCCGGCAAGCAGCTCGTTATCATCGCTGAAGACATCGAGGGTGACGCTCTTGCAACACTCATCGTTAACAAGCTCAGAGGCGTATTCACATGCGTTGGTGTTAAGGCACCTGGCTTCGGCGACAGAAGAAAGGCTATGCTCGAAGATATCGCTATCCTCACAGGCGGTCAGGTAATTACATCTGACCTCGGCTTGGAGCTCAAGGATACTACACTTGATCAGCTCGGTAGAGCTCACCAGGTTAAGGTTAACAAGGACAACACCATCATCGTTGACGGTGAAGGCGAAGAGGGTGCAGTTAAGTCCCGTGTTGCCCAGATCAAGGCTCAGATCGAAGAGACAAAGTCCGATTACGACCGTGAGAAGCTCCAGGAGCGTCTTGCTAAGCTTTCCGGCGGTGTTGCAGTTATCAAGGTAGGTGCTGCTACTGAGACAGAGATGAAGGAAAGAAAGCTCAGAATCGAAGATGCTTTGAACGCTACAAAAGCTGCAGTCGAAGAAGGTATCGTTCCGGGCGGCGGAACAGCATATGTTAACGCTCTTCCTGCAATCGCTAAGCTCTTAGACGAGACAGAGGGCGATGTAAAGACAGGTGTTAAGATCGTTCTTCGTGCTCTTGAGGAACCTGTTCGCCAGATCGCTGCAAATGCAGGTCTTGACGGCAGCGTTATCTGCGAGAAGATCAAGAATTCAACACCGGGCACTGGTTACGATGCTCTGAACGACAAGTATGTTGATATGTTCGAAGCAGGAATCGTTGACCCTGCTAAGGTTACACGTTCTGCTCTCCAGAATGCTGCATCCGTATCTTCCACAGTACTCACAACAGAAGCTGTAGTTACAGATATTCCTGAGAAGGAAGCACCTGCAATGCCTCAGCAGCCTATGTATTAATAGGCGTTCGCAATACTAATTTCCTCGAGCTGGGCTTCCGCGCGCTTCGCGCTTGTGCAGAGGCTCTCGGAAATTGTATTGCTCACTTTCAAAAGAATAACCTTAAAGGACCGCTCCGGTTGGGGCGGTTCTTTTATGTAGATTTTCTGTTTGCCGGCTTTCTATTGACGCAAAATGAGACAGGAATGAATAAAACCGTCTCTAAAATCGTCCATGAGGCCTCTGATAGACGAAGATTGGGACGAAATTAGCCAAAACCGTCTCAGTTTCCGTCCATGATCTACGTGATGCTAATAGTGTTTCTGTCAGTTGGGGCGTTATATGGATACTGACTACCGCCATAAAGTTTTGTTTTGTCGTAAGCCAACACCAGACGCGACCCGGATGATCACCAACAGCCTTACTGATTTACTTTTTACTAAAATCTCCCATTTGTGTATAATTAACACTGTTTGAGGTGAATCATGCTACAGGACAGTTTTATTGAGACAAGCGTTACGCGTAAAACAGGCTTTACAGAGGTTATTTTCAATACCTTTCTTGTCACGGCCTGCATTATTACGGTTTTCTTTATAAATTTCATTCCGCTATCTTTGGGATATAATGCCTGGTTTATTACCGGTATCATCTCTTTCGGTATCGTTGCCGGCGTTGTTATCCTCATTAAACGCGAAAAGAAGATCTACGAGATCGAGATGTCCAATGACCTTGTCGATTGCGCAGTTATCAACGGTGATAACAAGCGTGATGATCTTGTTAGCTTTTCCATTAAAGACTGCGAATATATCGGTCCTGTTACGTCTGACAGATTTGAATCTGACAGGGCGGATTCTCATTATGTTGTTAAGATGACCGATTTCAAGAATTTTGATATCGAAGATACTTACTGGTATTTTCTTTTCGTCCAGGAAGGTGCGAAAATAATGGTTGTCTTCCATTATAAGGACGAGATGTATCCGGTATTCAGAAGATATAATCCCAGGAATACCATTCCAATGAATAAGCTGCCTAAGCCGGCTGCGAAGGAAGAAGAAAATGTCTGAGTTTCCAACATATACGGATATGGAAGTCTATTGCAAGGCGACTGAATGCGGAATAGGCGATAAACTATACTGCTCCACATTGATAGGCGATCTTCAGGAAGCTGCGGAGAGGGGCTCTAATGCTATGGGATTCGGCACGGATTTCCTTAAGGAAAATGAGATCTGCTGGATAATCCTTAAAATGAGGCTTCAGTTTACCGAGCTTCCTTCCTGGCATGACACTTTCAAGATCAGGACATGGGGAAGTTATATCGATAAGTTCTATTTCGGCCGTGAATTTGAGATCTATAGCTCAGATAACAGGCAGATTGGCAAGGCAACATCTGTATGGATCCTTGCCGACTGGAACACCCACAGGCCTGTAATTCCGCAAAAAAGGTCCGAATTGCCTCTCCCGGTCGTTCAGAATCCTGTTCTTGTATTTGATGAGAAAGCTCCTAGGATCCGTTTCCCGGAACGCAATGAGATTGCAAGTGAGACCGAGAAGCCCGTTATCATCAAATATGCTGATTTTAACGAGCTTGACCGTAACAGGCATGTCAATAATTCGCGTTATACTGCATGGGCTTATGATGCTTTGTTCAAGTGCGGATATGATGTAACAAAGATCGAAGACCTTGTTATCAATTACAACAGTGAGGTTAAGGCAGGGGAGAAGGTTGAGCTTTTCATATCCAGAAATGAGGATAAGGTCACTGTTTTCGGTTATAAAAACATTGATACCAAGGTCTTTGCCGTTGAAATGACAATGAGGAATGCCTGATTCCTCAATATATTTTGCTTTTTCGCTCCTTTTTACGCTTTTTTGTTTTTCTTACTTTGTTATAATAGAGAGTTGTATCAGACTTTCTGGAGGTAGCAATGATCGAGATTAACAATCTTGTGAAGAGGTATGGCGATAAAAATGCCGTTAAAGGTATCTCGTTCACAGTAAATGACGGTGAAGTACTCGGCTTTTTGGGACCTAACGGTGCCGGCAAGACCACAACGATGAACATCATTACCGGATATCTTTCTTCTACATCCGGAACAGTTAAGGTCAACGGTCACGATATTCTTGAAGAACCTGAACTGGCTAAGAAAGAGATCGGCTATCTCCCGGAGAATCCGCCGCTTTATAACGATATGACCGTAAAGGAGTATTTAAGCTTCATTTGCGATCTTAAGGGCGTTGAGAAGGAAAGACGCAAGAACATGCTCGATAACATCGTAGCCATGGTCAAGATCTCCGATGTCTATAACAGACTTATAGGAAACCTCTCAAAGGGTTATAAGCAGAGAGTCGGTATCGCTCAGGCCCTTATCGGCAATCCTTCGATCCTTATTCTGGACGAACCCACCGTAGGCCTTGATCCCAATCAGATCATTGAGATCAGAAGACTGATCAAAACACTTTCCAAGAATCATTCCATTGTCATCAGCTCCCATATCCTTTCCGAGATCCAGGAGATCGCTGACAGGGTAGTTATCATTAACCATGGTAAGATCGCAGCTGTAGATACGATCAGTGACCTTTCAAAGAGACTTTCAGGACAGTCCAAGATCCTTCTGACATTCAGAGGACCCATTAAGGATGCTGTCACAAAGCTCCGCACTGTCAAAGGCATCGCTGCTGCCGTATCCCGCGTAGCAGACAGCAGATATTCGCAGGTAGAATTGACTATCGCTGCTAATGATACGACTGAGACGAGGATCGCTGTTTTCGAGCTTATGGCCAGAGAAGGATGGCCGATCCTTGAAATGCGTTCATTGGATCCTTCGCTTGAGGAAGTCTTCCTTAGCATCACTTCGGGCAAGGGAGGAGTTAAGTCATGACAGCTATTTTTAAGAGAGAGTTTTTATCATATTTCAGATCTCCGGTCGGATATGTTGCGATTGCTTTATTCTCATTCCTTTCAGGATTTGTTTTCTATACCCAGTTCGCAACGGGTGTTGTTGATATCGCAGGCGAAGTAATCTCGCTCAGATCGTTTTTCTTCGTAATCGTTCCCATTATCACGATGGGGCTTCTTTCAGAAGACAAGAAGAGGGGTACGGATGTTCTTTACTATACGACTCCGATCAACCTCTTTAATGTTATTATCGGCAAGGTGCTTGCTGCGTTCTGTTTGTACGTGATCATGTTTATCAATGTGATCATCCACATTATTGTTACCGTTAACTGCGGCGGAGTTGTTGGTGTAGGCGCCATAGGAACGATCATTGTATTCTTCTTCATGGCTTTCATGTTCATCAGCATCGGATTGTTCGCATCGGCAATTACCGATAATCAGATCATTTCCGCAATCGTATCGTTCGTATTGATCCTCATTACACAGATCCTTGGTACGATCGGTGATTATCTCGGATCAGCCTTCACTTCGATGTTCTCCGGCATCAACACCAAAATCGCCGGAACAGTCGGCAGTGCTATTTCAAGCGCCATTAACTGGCTTGATCCTTTTGTGAAGACTCAGGATTTCCGTCTCGGAATATTCTCCGTTTCTTCTCTTGTATTCCTAGTTTCCGTCGGCATCCTGTTCCTCTATCTGACGTTCAGGGTTCTTGATAAGAAACGCTGGAGCCAGGCGTGACGGAGGTGTTTTGACATGAGCAAATTAGTTTCTACAGAAAATAAGAAGACTGATAACCGTTCGGATAAGATCAAATTATATTCGATCGGTGCAGTTGTCATCCTGATCGGAATACTTGTCATTGTTAATGTTCTTTTCGAGAAGATACTGGGAAAAGCACTGACATTCGATTTCTCTGCGTCTTTGTCTAATACTTTATCGCAGGATACCATTGATTATCTTGATTCATTGCCCTCTGATACCAAGATCCAGATCACAGGACTTTTCGAGAAGCCTTCAAATATATCCGGAACACGTTATCAGTATATAATCCCGCTCTTGGACGATTATGTAAGGTCGGGCAAGGGTAAGATCTCTGTTGAATATGTTGATGCCAAGACGCATCCCAACATCATCTCCCAGCTCGATCCTACCGGTTCATACGATCTTGCTAACAATCTTGATTCATTTGTCATCAAGTATAACGACAAGATCAAGCTGGTATCACCCTATGACTGCTATTCGTACGATAACGATTATCTTTCACAGGGTTACTATTACGTCGTCGGCAATAATACCGAATATACATTCACGAACTCTATGTTTATCCTCACACAGGGTTATTCCTGCAAGGCTTATGTCATCACAGGTCTTAATGATGACCCGAATACCTCTCTTAAGAACATTCTTGAGGGTATGGCAATTGAATATAATGAACTTGCCGTAGCAGAGAACTTTGTAATTCCCGAGGACTGTGATCTCCTGATCCTTAATGGTCCTGACAGCGATATTTCTGAGAAGATGCTCGTTGCAATGACACAATATATGAAGAATAACGGCAAACTTCTTGTATCCGTCAATTACAATATCAACAATACAGGTGAAGAGTTCTTCAGACTTAACAAGCTGTTAAATGAGATGAACATCAATATCGATCCTGCTTTGATCACTGAAAATGATCCCTGGCATCAGTTGGGCGGATATACTACCGACACGTCAGTAAACACTGTCGGAGCCTTCGTTGATTATGTTCAGACAGGCGCTCTGCACAGCACATTTGCAAGATCGGTTAGGGAAGTCGATACACCGGCGCCTTCCATCTCCGTATATCCTGTCCTTGTTACCAGCGAAAACGCTGCAACCGTCGGTGTTGACAAGAACGGTAACGAGATCGCAGGCACTTATGTATCTGAAAAGCAGTTTAATGTCTGCATGTTTGCAGCAGGTGAAGGCGAAGATCCTGCCAAGGCATTCGTATTCGGCACAACGAACTTTACATCTGACGAATACATTACTTCTTACGGACTTAACGATTCCAACGTCACATTTATTAAGTCCTGCATAAGAGAACTTACAAGTACGAAGATGGTAACTGTTTTGGATATCGCAACCAAGAATGTAGACAATTTCTCGCTTACTCCCGAGAAAGCTACAGCTTCAGCTGCAACAGCCATTCTTGTAATCTTCATGATCGCCATTCCTGTCATTCTTGTTGCAGCAGGCATAATAGTCTATACAAAGAGGAAGAACCTCTGATATGAAGTCAGTAAAGAACCTTATAGTTCCGTTTGTCATCTTTATCGCACTGTGTATATTCGCAGCGGTGTATTTCATTGCTGACGGGATTTCCAGGAAAAAGGCAGTTGCGGGCAAAGATGAATTTTTCACGGCATTGAGCATATCGCCAAGTGATATCAGCACTCTTACGGTGAAGAATAATGATTCCGGCTATACATCTGTTATCAACTGTTCTAAAGATCAGTCCGGCAGCGTCATCTGTGAGTTCAAAGGTGATGATTTTAGCGGATCCGAGAGATATTCACAGACAAAGATGTTGTCTGTTGTATCCGGCTTATCGACATTCTACAGCGAGCATATGATCAAAGCAGTTGATAATCTTGCCGAATATGGTCTTGATGCACCAAGGTTCAATGTAACGATCGTAAGTAACGAAGGCACTACAAATCTTTTCTTAGGCGACAGTACTCCTGACGAACAGAGCTGCTACATGTATATTGAAGGTTCGAATGATGTGTATACAGTCGATATTTTGAAGCTGTCTTATGCCGGAAGCAAAGGAATCGATTTCCTTGAGGCAATGACCTTTGATATCGATTATAACGAAGTCAGAACAGTGCATTTCGACCGCAGGACGGACGGTCTTTCACTTGATGCGAATGTATCAGTCGGTAAGAACGGCATTGCATCGTTTGAGCTGTATTCTCCCTATAAGCATGGTACCAGCGGATATTTCGGAACATTGTTTGATACACTCTCAAAGCTTGTCGTTGATGACTTTGTCGAAGTTGATTTTTCCAATTTATCCGAATACGGGCTTGATACTCCCGCTTATCATTTCGTTTTCAATATGGCAGACGGATCGAAGACAGAATTCTTCTTCAGTAAGCCTCAAAACGGGTATTATTACGGATTTACCGGAAATTCCGGTAAGTATTTCAGGCTCTCAGAGTTTACACTTACAGGTATAGATAATGCAGAGACAGTTCTTATAGATCCTTATATCTGCTATTGCTATGTCAAGGATTACACAACTATAACGGGAACTTATCAGGATAAGAGCTTTAAGCTTGACCTTGATGTTCCTGAAGGGCAGAGCATCACCTCTGACAATGCAAGCGTCAGTCTTGACGGCCGTAATGCTAAGATAAATGACTCATTCGGAAGATCTTACTGCTCGATCCTTTTCGAGAGCATTGCATGCATAAAGATAGGCGGTGTTGAGATTGCCGAGAAGACAAAGCCTTCTGCGGCTGCAGAGCTTTCTCTGACCTTTATCGATAAGAATTATGTAACGACAGTCTATGAATTCTATCCGAAGGGTACGGATTCTTATTATGTCTTCAAGAACGGCGAATACATGAACTTCTACGTATTTGCAACGGAGATATTCAATGACGGCGGTACTGATACATACAGCTATGGTTACTGGAGGGCCTATGAACTCCTGAATCAGGCTATTACTGATAACATGAACGGAATTTACGATCTGTAAAGTGATGAACAGGGAAATGGAAAATAAGAATAAGATAAAAGCAAAAACAACAAATAAGCCTTCCGGCAAGAAGAATAACGAAAGCGTATCTCAGGCTGCGATAAGAAAGGCCCTTACGATTGCCGTAATGATCTTCTCGCTCGTGCTTATAATCAGCATAGCCTTGATCTTTGTAGTATCAAAGAAGATCGAGTCGCTTGCAGGTGCTGATGCCCAGATCAAGCTCTCGGCACAGGGCGGTTTCTCTTGTGAATATTCCGAAGCACAGAAGCTCTATCCTTATGGCGACGGCTGTATAAAGGTCACATCTGAACGTATCGCTTATCTTAACCTTACAGGTAATGAGATATTCTCTCAGATGATATCTTACAAGAACCCTCAGTGTGTTGTCTTCGGCGATAATGTTGCCGTATTTGACCGTGACGGTTACGGCTTTACCATACTTGATAAGGATGGTGTCTGGTACACCAAGCCCATGTCAAATCCGATCAAATCGGTACAGATGTCCGATGCAGGTTTTATCGCTGTTATTACCGGCGGTGAGGATTCCTATGGAGATGTCACACTCTTTGACAGGACAGGCAACCAGCTTGCAGTGTGGACGTCTTACAACTCCGGTTTTCCGATCTGCTGCGCATTTAACGAGGATTCGTCTCTTCTTGCGGTATCTACGATCAATACCAGCGGTGCCGTTATAGTTCCATATATCAGAGTCTTCTCGATCGTCAGAAATGATAAGGGTTTTGAAGTGTTTGACAATGCCGTCTATACGACTGATGACAGCGTAATCTTTGCTTCTCTTTGCTATGTCGGAAGCAAGCTCTGCTGCTTTACATCCAATTCGCTGTATGTGGTTCAGGATAACAACCTGGCAAGGCTGAACATGGATTTCTCTGCAATAAGCTATGTTAAGAATGTTAACGGAAATCTGTTCATTACATACTCTGACGGTATCAGCCAGTTGAACAAGCTTGCCGTAATTGGTCCAAGAGATTCGCTCCTTTATAATTCAAATATCGGAACCAATATCGTCTGCGTTGCACAGAATAAGTCCACTTACGCTATAAGCGTTGACAGAAGAGTATTTATATTCACTTCTTCAGGTGTCATCACAAATGACTATTCCGTCGATGAAGATATCATCAGAATGAACTTTATATCAGGCAACAAGCTCTGCGTCGTATCAACAAGCGGAGTTCATACGATCAATTAAGGTGTTCTTATGGAAACAGAAGTAAAGCTGAATTTTAAGAACACTGAACGCCTCATGGAAGCCGCGACATCTGAGCTTTTCAAGGGGATTACAGTCAGTTCCGGTCCCAAGACCATGACGCTCGAGAACTATTACCTCGATACAACTGACATGAAGATCTTAAACCGCAACGGTTCTGTCAGGAAAAGGATCGTTAAATGTGACGAGACTTATATCGAAGGAACGGTCAAGTACGGCGGCGGTGCATCTTCCGGTCTTCACAAGCGTTATGAATGGAATGTCAGGCTTAATGGCGACTTCTCAATTGAAGAGTTCAAGAAGGACGCACCTTCAGACGGCGATCCTATAGAACTGCTTGACGAAGTTTTCGAAGGCATCGGATCTTCAGACCTTAAACCTCTTTGCTTCAATTCATTCCAGAGGACCATCTGCAAGCTTAAGGTTAATGACAGTCTTATTGAAGCATGCTTTGACAGCGGTGTTATCTATAACTCCGATAAGAGTATATCTGAAGATATCTGCGAACTTGAGCTCGAACTGATCAGCGGCAGCGTAGATGATCTTATGTGCATTGCAGAACGCGCGATGGATAGCTTTGATTGCTTGCCTCTGGATAAAAGTAAATTCCAAAGAACTCTCGAATTGGCGAAAAGGGGATAATAGCTTATGAAGAGTACAGTTTACGATTGCATCATTGTAGGAGGCGGCGCGGCAGGTCTTTATTGTGCTGCCCAGCTCGCGAAAACAGCCTTTTATTCCGGTAAGAAGATCCTTATTATCGAAGGGGGAAGCAGAGTAGGTAATAAGCTTGCCCTGACAGGAAGCGGCAGATGCAATCTTACGAACACTGAGATCGATCTTGCAAAATATAATACTGATGATGCCACAAGGCTTGCTTCGTGCTTTAACAGATACGGCGAGCCTGACACCAGTTATTTCTATGAGAATGTATTAGGCGTTGTCTTAGAGCAGAAGGGCGCGCTCGTTTATCCGGCAACATACAAGAGCTCTACGGTTGTTGATGCTTTAAGATTCTATCTTGCTGACAATTTTGTTGAGACAGTATTGAAAGAGCGCGTTGCATCGATCAAAAAGATCGACAACATATTTGAGCTCACGACAGACAGCGAAAAGACATACATTACCAGGAATCTTGTTATTGCTACCGGCGGTATCACTTATCCTTCCACAGGTTCTACCGGTGATGTCTTAAAGCTCGTTGAGGGCCTTACAGATAAGACATGCTTTGTTCCTTTCAGGCCGGCTCTTACATCTCTTACAGCAAATATGCCAGGCATCAAGGGCATGGCCGGTATCAAGTGCAGAGGAGACGTTAAGATCATCGGCGGTGACGGCAATATCAAAGCCAGATCCTCAGGCGAGATCTTGTTTACCAAAGAAGGCGGCATATCCGGTATCTGCGTAATGGATGTTTCTGATGCGGTCGTCAGACTTTTCGAGGATGGCGACGAAAATATAAAGGCTGTCTTAAATCTCACAGGCAAGACAGGCGGTGAGATCTTACAGATGATCTATATCAGAAGGCAGATGTATCCTCACAGGAACTGTGCTGACGCGCTTTCAGGCATGCTCTTAAGGAATGTGACCGATTTTGTCATGAAGAAGATGGGCCTTAAGGCTGATAAGATGACTTTACGGGATTTGGACGATTCCAGGCTCGTTGAGCTGACGAACCTTCTTTGTGCTTTCCCTGTGCCGATCACAGGCTACGGCGGGGAAGACAAGGCCCAGGTATCTTCAGGCGGATTTAAGCTCTCCAAGCTTGACGACAGCATGCAGGTCAAGTATTGCAACGGTCTTTATATAATCGGAGAAGCCGTCAACGTCAACGGTATCTGCGGCGGCTATAATCTGCAGTGGGCATGGACCTCTGCAGCTCTTGCAGCGGAAGGAATATCTCAGAATGTTTGAGATAAGAGTAACTCCGGGAGTAAAAGAAGAAAAAGCACTCAAAAAAACACCTGATTCGGTTCTCATCGTCGGACAAATAAAGAGATCAGGAAACAAAGCCATGCGCAAAGGCCTTGAGGAATTAGAAGAAGGCAATTGCGTGCTGGATATATCCAAGAAATTCATCGATGCAAGACACGGGAAGGTAGTAATTAACTACCGTTTTGATTTCATTGATCCTGAAGAAAGGGCTGCCGCCGATAAGGAATCAGCAGCTAACGCTATGCCTTATCTGGCTGATTTTGACGGGAGCAAGGAATTCAGAAGACCTGTTGTCGTCGGTACCGGACCTGCGGGACTTTATGCAGCACTTATCCTTGCAAAGTATGGTTTAAGACCGATCGTTCTCGAGAGAGGACCTCAAATGGAGCAGAGGATCGCCGATACTGAGAATTATAAGCAGGGCAAGGCATCCATTAATCCGAATTCAAACATTCAGTTCGGAGAGGGTGGAGCCGGTACTTTTTCAGACGGTAAACTCTATTCAGGCATAAGTTCGGGGCTCAAAGACTATGTCTTAAGATCCATGATCGCTCACGGAGCGCCTTCAGATATCTTATATGACGCACATCCTCACATCGGTACTGACAGATTAAGGAAAGTGGTAACAGGCGTCAGGGATGATATCATAGCGCTTGGCGGCGAAGTAAGATTTAATACTACTTTCCTTGGATACAGAGCTGAGAAAGGATCTCTTAACAGTATTACCGTCGCTGATTCAGAAGGAACTCATGAGATAGCAACAGACCGTCTTATCCTTGCTATCGGACATTCAAGCAGGGATACATTCAGAGCAATGAACAGATTAGGTCTTGATATGCAGTCAAAACCTTTCTCCGTCGGCGTGAGGATCGAGCATCTTAAGAAGGATATCGATATAGCCCAATACGGTTTTGATTCTGATCATTCATCTGATATTACTCCTGCGATCTATAAGCTGTCCTGTGATACGAAGACCGGAAGAAAGCTTTATACTTTCTGTATGTGTCCGGGAGGCGAGGTCGTAGCGGCTCAGTCTGATGATAAGAGCGTATGCACGAACGGTATGAGCCTTCGAGCAAGAGATAATACCAATTCAAACAGTGCGATCCTTGTGCCCGTTGATTCTAAAGATTACGGCGACGGAGTCCTTGATGGAATAAAGTTCCAGGAAGAGCTTGAGCATAAGGCATTTGTTGCAGGCGGCAGCACCGGAAGAGCACCGTCTGTACGATATGGTGACCTTATGAAGGATCAGAAGACAACCGGATTTGGCAAGGTAAAGCCGTCATTTATGCCGGGAGTTGCCTGTTCAGATCTGTCGGAAGTGTTTCCTGAAGCTATCCTTGAGACGATCAAGGACGGTGTAGGGATCATGGGCAGGAGGATAAAAGGCTTTGATGATCCTGACAGCGTGCTTACGGCTGTAGAAGCCAGGAGCTCATCTCCCGTAAGGATCGTAAGAGATCCCGAGACGCTCCAGAGTACAGCGGTCAAGGGCATTTTTCCGTGCGGGGAAGGTGCAGGTTATGCAGGAGGCATTATGTCTTCGGCAATAGACGGTATAAAATGCGCCAATAAACTTGCCGTTTCTTTGCTCGATAAATGATTTGCGCTTTAATTTAGGTTTTTTCGAGTTATTATAACGATAGATAAAGAAAGCTTTTGGAGGAATTATTATGAACAGTGAGAAGAACACAGCCGTAGTAACAGTTTTGGGTAAGGACAGAGTCGGTATCATTGCTGATGTTTCAAGGCTTCTTGCAGATTACGGTATCAATATCAAGGACATCTCGCAGACGATCCTTGACGATATCTTCACAATGGTCATGATGGTTGACCTTAAGGACCTTGTTATCGAAGAATCAGACATTTCGGATAAACTCTCAGAATTAGGTCAGAAGCTCGGCGTACAGATCACGATCCAGCACACCGGACTTTTCAATGCTATGCACACCATCTGATCTACTATATTTAGCGAGGCTCTTATGATTAATGAACATGAAATAATCGAGACGATGCAGATGTTCAACAGTCAGCATCTGGATATCCGTACCATAACCATGGGTATCTCTCTTATGGACTGCGCTGCTCCTACAGTTGAAGAATCCTGCAACAGGATCTATGACAAGATCTGCAGATACGCAGGAAAGCTCGTTGAGACAGGTGAACTCATCAGCAAGAAATACGGTATTCCGATCATCCACAAGAGAATATCCGTTACTCCGATCTCTATCGTAGCTGCTGCATGCGGCGCTTCTGATTACACTCCTTTTGCAAAGGTCCTGGACAAGGCTGCAAGGACATGCGGTGTTAACTTCATCGGCGGTTTTTCCGCGCTCGTACAGAAGGGTTATACGAATTCCGACAAAGTCCTTATAAATTCCATTCCTGATGCTTTAGCTTCAACTGAATATGTATGCTCGAGCATCAACCTGGCTTCCACAAGGACCGGCATCAACATGGATGCTGTAAGAGATATGGGCATCATCATTAAGAAGACTGCTGAAGCTACCAAGGATAAGGGCGCTTTAGGATGCGCAAAGCTCGTAGTATTCGCCAATGCACCTGAAGATAACCCGTTTATGGCGGGTGCTTTCTTAGGCCCCGGTGAGCCTGAATGCGTTATCAATGTCGGTATTTCCGGCCCCGGTGTCGTAAAGCACGCATTAGAAGGCGTTAAGGGCAGAGACCTTGGTGTTGTTGCTGAGACTATTAAGAAAGCCGCATTTAAGATAACAAGAGTCGGTGAGCTCGTTGCAAGGGAAGCATCCGAGAGACTTAAGGTCCCGTTCGGAATTATCGATCTGTCACTTGCTCCGACCCCTGCCGTAGGTGACTCCGTTGCAAGACTTCTTGAGGAGTTCGGCCTTGAGACATGCGGTACGTGGGGCACGACTGCTGCCCTCGCCATGCTCAATGATGCTGTTAAAAAGGGCGGAATCATGGCATCTTCTTATGTCGGCGGCCTATCCGGCGCATTCATCCCTGTATCTGAAGATGAAGGAATGATCGCTGCTGCAAGATCTGGTTCTCTAAAGCTCGAAAAGCTCGAAGCCATGACCTGCGTATGTTCCGTAGGTCTAGATATGATCGCCATCCCGGGTGATACGACTGCAGAGACGATCTCAGGCATCATTGCTGATGAGATGGCATTAGGTACATTCAATAACAAGACAACAGCTGTAAGACTCATTCCTGTACCCGGCAAGACCGTAGGTGACAGCGTTGAGTTCGGCGGTCTTCTTGGTACGGCACCGATCATGGATGTAAACAGAGCTTCCTGTGCCGACTTCATCAACAGAGGCGGAAGGATCCCTGCTCCCATACATTCAATGCGTAACTGACAGATATGAGGAATGATAAAACAGCTGTTCCTGAGGATCTGGATCTTCCTGTAAATGAAGCAGGGCGGACCGCTAAAAAGTCCAAGCCCAGACGCTTTTGGGAATATGTGACTGATTATAAGCGTCAGACTGTTGCCCTGACTTTACCGTCTGCTGTTTTCGATATTGTCTATTCGAGTTTTCTCTTCTCGATGGCAATTCTTTTTCTGTCGTATTGGCTTTTTGTAATGTCGATCTATTCTTTTCTACTTTTCTGTATCAGGATCAATGTCCTGTACAGGGCGGGAAGGGGAGCAGTATTTAAGAGCGAGCGGTTCAGCGAGAGACGGAATTACAGGAATTTCTCCTGGAAGATCATATTCTTTGACATTTTTATAGCATTTAACATGTTCCTGATAGTCAGGTTCAATGTGCTTCATAACTATGCGGGATTCTTGATCTATATATTTGGAATCTATGTCCTCTATAAGGTTACGCTTGCAGTGATCAACATATTCAGAGCGCACAGATCCAAATCCCTTACTGCA
>JAEFBA010000003.1 GCA_016292145.1 Saccharofermentans sp. | reverse complement strand
TAAAGCGAATCTATTTTATAATTACCGACCTTGTAAGAACCTCTAAACCAAAAATCATCTATACCACCATAATCAATGAAACCGGTTACGGTCTCTGTCTCTATGTCGATTGTATACTCTCTATCAATTGATCTTTGTGCTTTCGAATCCCATGATTCAGCTCTTACAGTGGCCGTTCCATCTTTGTATGATGCGGCATTTACCCAGTCACCTGGTTTAAGAAGATTATACAAATTTATTATTTTAATTGTTTTCTTTGTAGCTCTGTCAATTAGCAAAAGATTTCTAATAGCAAAATCCGAATTGTGCTTAATCGTTCCCCAATCATTTACCTGATACTCTCCAGCGGCTAAAATAACGATGTATTTCTCATCCGCACCAGCAAGTTTAGGAGACATCGTATATAAACGCCTGTCTGGATTCAGCCCTTGCTTAACATCAACATCTACTAATTCCCCCTCAAACCAAGAATCATTCTTTGAAACAACACTCTTCCTTTTCCCGTTACCAACATTATTTTTATTGCATGAAATCATCGGCAACAGTATCGAAAGAACTATAACTATACCTAATACTCTTTTTGTAAATACAGAATGTCTATCACCCATATTAGCCTCTATGTTATGTATCAAAAACGATTATTTCGGAGAAAAGCTTACGCTTCTCTCCGAAACACAAATCAATTATGACATATTAATCTGCTCAGTTTTAGGAATACATATTATGTTTTTCTTTACCGCCAGTACCATCTACAAAAGCAGAGTAATATGTATGAAATTGGGAACTAATTGGCATAGAATATGACATTTTTCCATATTTAGTACTACTATTACCTTTCTGAACCCAAACATCTATACGATTTCCAGAAGTCGTCGCTTTTGCGTCAACCCATGCCTTTTCGCCCCAGTATGATCCATTATATACTTGATTTATGCCCCAATTGTTTGCTTCACAATAAGCTGAAACCAGTGTTGATAAAGATCCAATCAAAACACACGCAATTGAAGCAGTAATGATAAATTTCTTAAACATAGAAACCTCCTTGATTTTCTAAAAACCTTGCTATGCTTGCCTCATCAATCTGCATGTGATATCTTCAAATAGGTTTGTAGATACAGATTAGAGACAATGTATCATTCTGTATTTGACCGGCAACTCGCATTCGCTACATGTGAGTTGCTTTTTTATATCAAGTACAGCCGGTTTAACTAACCATTGGTCTGTACCTCCTCTCTTTTGTTACTTAAGACACTTGTTTAGCAACTACTGAAAGCTCCGGAATCTTCACTTGTAATCGCCAATGAATAAGGATTTTTCCATCTTCCATGTCTTGTTGATGCTCTTCCCTTGATAAAAACTTCCCGGTGAAGAGATTTCAATCCTGTCCTTAAACATATCAATCTGGATTTGAGTGCCATCAAGATAGTAATAGACGTTCTATCGGAAGAAAAAGCTAACTTATCCCGACGCCAACATCAAAAACAAGACCCCAAGTGCGGGGACACTATTGCCGAGACCTTGCGTACTTATTTCAAAAGGCAATAACGCCTTTTTAACGAGATTGCTAGCCGCGTTCATCCAACACTTTCTGCGCTCTGTCCTGAGCTATCTTGATGACGGCATCAAGATCTTTCTGCCCTAAAAAGTATGCCGGCATCTCTTCCATAAGGATTGTGGATATTGCCGCGTCGGATGAATTCGATTTTGAGCAGCTCAGAATGATGTTTTCCATATTGTCTATTTCTTCATCTTGGAATTTAGAGCGTCTTGGAACATTAGTGCCTATCTCATAATCAAACAGATTATCTGCGCCGGCCGGAGAATTATAATACTCAATCACGGCACTGCAACTCTTTTTGAATGCTTCACGATTCAAAACAAACTTGTCATTCATGGCCAAGTCTTCTTGAACCTCATCTGAGAGAAGCATTTTAACGAATTCAACACAAGCATCGATGTTTACTGCATTCTTTGATATCGCTACTGAGGTATCCGTTCCAAACATAGGACCTCTGCCATCTGAAGAAGGCAGACCCAATATCGTAGTTCCATCCTTGATTTGATATCTCTTAATAAGATAACCGCTGATGCCGGGACAGTTACAATAGATTGCAGTTCTAATACCTTTCGTTGCAGTCTCATATGAGTCTTGCTGAGTTTCATCAGTTATAGTATTCCACGCTGCGCTGTTCCGAGGCACAGTTTCCTTAACATATCCTGCAATATCTGCAAATTTTGAGCTGCTAAAATTGACTCTTCCGCCAGATATGAATTCATCACTCATGCCGGTAAACAGCTTAGTGAAATATAGCGCCTGGCCTGACTCGATTAAATCTTTTCCGTTAAGTTCTTCTGATATGAATTTCTCATACTCTCCCGGAGTAAAACCTATCTTTGTCTTGCCTGCATATTCGGGAGATGTCTGAATTCCTTCAATCGTATAACTTATCGGAATCTGATACAGCTTTCCGTCTGTTTTCGCGCCGTTTATTATGTTGGTGTAGTATTTGCTCGAATCCAGTTCCTGAGTATATACCGAGAGATCAATCAGGAAGTTATCATTGTTAAGCTGACCCAGTCTGCTCGTATTCATAAGGATATCAGGACCTTCACCGTTCATGATGTCCATGGCAAGCGCATCACTCAATTTGCCGTTCGCGCCAAGCAGAGCAGAATCATATTCATCACTGCTGTTTATATCGCCAAAATCAGAATAAGCATTCATGATGTAGCGATCCGAGAATTCTATATGATAGTCGCTGCTAATCTCGTTATATTTGATGATTGCATCATATAATGTCCCGTTCAAGTATCCGTCATATGAACACAACTCTATTATCTTCTTTCCGGCATGAGGATTCTTCTTTGCCTTTTTTAATTCAACAACAGCATAGTTTTTGACAAATTTAGAGGAGCGCATGTCTAAAGAGTCATAGCTGCCACAGAACAAAAATGAATCCCCTGAACATTCAGCAATTTCCAAATCCTCCATATATCTTCTGTTTACATTACAGTTATTAAAATCAAATACTTGCTTTGCATTCTTGTTCTCAAAATCGAGCGAACTGATACCTCTTCGTGTTGTAAAATATACTTTGCCGTCAGAACCGTTCGATGCACGGCGCAGCTTATCCGGCTCAAGCCATTGAAATTCTTTTGAATCAGCCTTTGTTGCCTTGCAATTCGTAAGATCCAGTTTATAAAAAACATATTCTGGTTTTCTGTAAATTGGAACAAGCGCAGTGCTATCATCTAACGCAAAAATTGATGGAAGCTCATCATACCGTTCGTCTTGATCTTCAAAAGTAATCTCTGTTTGATTTCCATCCGGAGAAGTGATTCTTAAAAGCCAGTATCGATTTTCGTTCGCATCAACCATATATCTATAAAGCGAATCTATTTTATAATTACCGACCTTGTAAGAACCTCTAAACCAAAAATCATCTATACCACCATAATCAATGAAACCGGTTACGGTCTCTGTCTCTATGTCGATTGTATACTCTCTATCAACTGACTGCTTCGCTTTCGAATCCCATGATTCAGCTCTTACAGCGGCCGTTCCATTTTGGTATGACACGGCATTTATATAATCATCACCTTTAATCAGGCTATACAAATCTATTATTTTAACTGTTTGCTTTGTAGCTCTGTCAATTATTAATAGATTTCTAATAACATAATCTGAATTGCTCTTAATCGTTCCCCAATCATCCACCTTGTACGAGCCATCAGCTAAAACAACGATGAATTTTTCATCCGCTCCGGCAAGTTTAGGAAACATGTTAGTTAAACGTCTGTCTGGATCTAAACCTTGACTAACATCAATATCTACTAATTCCCCCTCAAACCAAGGATCATTCTTTGCGACAACGCTTTTCCTCTTACCGTTGTTCCCTACAGATACCGCATCGCAAGAAACAACCGAAAGCATTATCGAAAGAACTATGACCATCTCCAATATTTTCTTTGTAACTACAATCAGCCTATCACTCATAATTGCCCCCATGCTATGTGAATATTGCTGATATTTCGGAGAAAAGCTTGCGCTTCTCTCCGAAATTAATTATGCCCTATTAACCAACTCATTATTAGGTATAAATAGCATGTTTATCTGTACCGCCAATTGTTTTTCTCATTTTATTTTCTCCTTTCAATTGTTATCTCAATCATCTACATCCTCAATTCCTACAGAACCCTCAACTATATCGCCACCAAAACCATAATTCATCAGGTAAAACCATGTTCCTATAACAATGGCAAGTATGATTATGCATGTAACAATTATTGCAACCGTCCTTATTCTTCTGTGCTTTAGCTTTGACTTGTTATCCTCATTCTCGAAGCTTCTTTGATTAGATTCAATTTGTGTTACTTGAAATAAAATGTTGTCTACTCTGTCCGACACTACTTCGATTGCCTCGATAGCCGTCTTGTCTTCGGTAAGATCTTCGTCGGTAATATATTCATCGCCTATGATTTTGCGTAAATGATCGTAATCTTCACCACGAGGAACTGTTTTATTCTGCTCCCATCGAGATAATGTGGATCTGGCAACACCAAGTTCATTGGCTAATTCTATCTGGGATATCCCGTTGTCTTCCCTATACTTTATGATGTTTTTACCGTTCATAGGCGCCTCCACATCATCAGTCTATGCAGACATAATCGCGTTGTCAAATAGGTGAAAATCAGAATGTAGCATTTCGCCAATCGCTTTATTCAAAGGGCTTTCAGCATGTTTTGTCTGACCAAATGAATCATAAACGCTACAAAATTGCTACATAATTGCTGCGCAAATGAATCTGATTAGGCATAGCAGAACTAATCGGACAAGTCTACAAAGTTCTGAATTGAGCTGATTTCCTAAAAATCACTTGAGATTTTCATTAAAATAATTAACGATTATATTGTTCTCTTGCATATTACAATCGAACCTTGAATGAAAAACTAACACCTTACTGAAAATACACAAACTAACGAAAACGCGAAAATTGACCTCGTACAAGACGTTTCTGAGCTCAAAACCATGCTATAATCCTGATAAATCTGTTGGATTAGGTAAAAACCGCGCATAGCAAACAAGCGTGCCGTGAATCGGTTTGCAAAAGAAAACGCGACACACTTTTTACTTGTAATGGTATGTTCCGGTTACCGTCTGCAACAGAATCTGACTTACTTATTTTTGTCTGAATAAGTCAGAGGTTAATTGGACTTCGTCCGCAGGGATGAGGTCCATTTTTAATAGATACATCAGCTTGAGCATATCTTCGTCTTCATCGTCAATCAATTCGTAAGGTGCCTTATTTCCAAGGCTTGGACGCTTGACACTGTTTATGTGATTCATAAGAAGCGTTATGTCATCGTCCGTATATGGATCAAGGCTCTTGCCTCTCGGAATGACATAGCGGATGAATTCATGGTTCTTCTCAATTTGTGCCTTCTGCCACGAAGCCATGGGATCGCAGTAATAAATCCTGGTTCTTGGCATCAAGTCATCGTCATACTCCAGTTCGTTGACCTTCTTGAATTCTCCGCCGTTATCTGTAAGAAATACCGGGAACAGATTCCTGAATGTCTCATCTCCCAGCATAATCTCCAGATAGTCAAATACACCCTTTACGGAAGCAGAAGTCCCGTCTGGCATTAAGAACATAAGCATTACCGAATTCTTCCTGAAGATCATCGTCAGAAGACGTTTGCCTGCTTCTCTTCTTCCTTTTACGGTATCCATCTGAACCGTCATGGCCTCACTTATATATCCGTGCTTGCATTCATATTCGTAGTCTACATAAGTCCTGCCACTGCGGTATTCCTGATTGAATGAGACTTTAGGCTTGTTTCCTTGGCGTTTCCGATAAGAAGTCTTGCGCCTTAGGTCGATGTTCTTAATCGTCATCTCTCCGGAATCTATATAGTTGTATATGCTCCGAAGACACACAGGAAGTTCCTGTTCATGTTCAGCGTATATGTGCGCTAACGGCTGGCCTTTCTTAACGTACTTGGTTATTAACTTATCCATTTCGCTGAATTGTTCTTCTGATAATCTGATGCCTTTCCGGCTCTCAGATCTTCGCCTTGTAACTGCTGCTTCCGCATACTTCGCGCTGTAGAAATATTTTGTCTTGTGACACAGCTTTTTGCTTTCGCAGTTATTACAGACGTAGGGATACTGTTTGGGTCTCGCGCAATCGGACGAGATGTATCTGTCGCAATATTCCTTGCAGTTGTGACTTCGGCAATTCCTGCATCCGTAGTTGCAAGCGGAATCACAAAGGCCTTTTATCTTGCAATTTCTTGCAAAGCGGCAGTCATTGCCAAAATAGAAATGTCCGCGAATGAATGTCCTGTTCGTTTTTATTTCATGAGAGACTGTCGATGGATGTCTTCCAATTCTTTTTGCAATCTGTCTGAATGTTTCTCCTTTGCATATTCCCGTTTCAATAGCCACCCTCTCTGAGAAGGATAGCTGTCCAAAACCATACTCGTTCATTTCTGCCTCCTTTTGGCAGACGGTAACTCTACAGAATATACAATGTCAGAAACTTCAGAACCAGCCCAGCCTCGGCTGGGCTGGTTCTTCTCTCCTATTGCAGAATTAAACTGATGATTATCCCTACTAAGAGTTTCCTCTCGAATATATAAATTACATCATGCAAATTTTACTATACGAGAATTTTATAAACTTATATTATCTCAGGCAGAAAGTTCCATTAATCGTACTTTTATCCATCTGTTCCATTTATGGGACACCTTGAAAAATAAGGCTTGCAAACCGTTTTCCACCCTCATATAATCTAACCGTACATAATCGAACATAAGTTCTTATAACTTGCCGGAGAAAGCGAGGTGAGAGAAATGATAAAGACAAAAGGTCATATAAAAAGAGAAACAGTAGTTATGATCCTGCTGTCTTTATTGAAAGCTCCCATCCTGCCCGATCTGATCCAACCCAGCGGCCCGGGATAGTTCCTGGAAGCTACAAGGATCCACTACAACATAAACAGTTTTTTCGCAAAAGCGGTCGTGCTTGTGCGTTGGTATAAGTCGGCCTATTTACGGAAAACACTAAAACTGCAATGAAGGAAAACTATACCAAACTTGCGGTCAGTTTTTGCGGCTTGACCCAGACTCTACCGCCCCACGAAGTGGATCTTTGTCTTAGCAAGCAACGTATTTTCGGGAACACGAAAATACAAAGCTTGTCAGGGAGCGACCCCTGAGACCCCGAGGAACGCAATATGCGTTCAATCATTTCACCCGAAGGAGGTGATCAGTCGAATGAAAATTAAGTCCAACAGGAAGCGCACCGTCGAGTTCAAAGTGATGCTGAGCAAAGAAGAAGACGAACTTTTAAAGAAGATCTCTGAAGAATCCGGTCTGTCCCGATCAGAAGTTTTGAGAAGCTTGTTGGTCGGAAGGAGCATCACGGGATACCGCGACGGATCCGCCGCAAAATCACATTTCGGAAAGACGATAAGAAAGGATGGTAGCTAAATGGCAGTAACATCAGTTTGGGCTGTTAAGTGCCGCATGGACACCGTTCTCAACTATATCGAGAATCCCGAGAAGACGACACAAAGACCAGAAGAAGCTCCCGAAGCTAATGCGGCCATGAAACATATCCGTGACGTTCTCGGATACGCCTGCAATGAGGATAAGACAGATGAAATGATGTATGTCACCGGCGTTAACTGCGATCCTGATACCGCGCTCGAAGAATTCATTGAAGTCAAACAGCGCTGGCACAAGGAAGGCGGACGACTCGCCTATCACGGCTATCAGTCTTTCCTTGAAGGGCCCGGTGAGATAACTGCAGAGGAAGCACACGAGATCGGTGTCGAGCTGGCAAAAGAATTATGGGGTGATCGTTTCCAGGTCGTGGTTGCGACACACCTTAATACCGGTCATTATCATAATCATTTTGTCCTTAACTCAGTTTCTTTCGCAGACGGTTACAAATTTTATCGAATGAATTCCGATTACCGCAAGATGCAGGAGATCAGTGACCGCTTATGCCGTGAACGTGGTCTGAACACCATCAGGAACCCTTCCACCGCGAAAGGCAAAACATATGACGAATGGAAAGCCGAACGCGAAGGAAAGTACACAATACGAGGCACGATCCGTGAAGATATCGATTATGCGATCCGACTCTCCAGTTCATGGAACGATTTTGCCGAAATGATGCATGAACTCGGATACGAGTTTAAGTTCTTCGGGAAGAATCATGAGCCGTTAAAATGTCCGGGATTAAAACCGCCTGATGCAAAGGGTTATTTCAGATTCAGGAATCTCGGTCCTGATTATGATACTGATGCCATTTACAGAAGGATTATCAAGAACACATTAACTCCGGGCATTCAGTTTCATCCTCAAAACAAGATCGATATCAAGGAGTGGGATCCGCCAGCGCAGAAATTAGCACCCAAGCCTCATTTGTTCAGATGGTACTGTTTCAAACTATATACGTTTGTCAGCAGTCCGCGAAAACGGAAAGAACACATCTCTATGTATATCCGCGAAGATATCCGTAAGTTAGATCACTATATCGAGATGTTGGATTTCATCTGCAAACACGAGGTGTACGACAAGCGGCCAATATCCGAAGTAAAAGCCGGGTATAACAAGCAGCTCGAAGCTTTGCAGGAAAAGAAGAACGAACGATATTCATGGCTGAGATATCACGAGAAAAACGGGCATCAATCATTCGTCACCAGCCTCAAACGTGAAATAAAAGAGATCTCGCAAGAGATGGCAGATATCCGGCATGAACTCAAAATATGTGATGACTGCTACATATCGACCGATGAGGTGTTGGAACATGCCGAAAGACTTCAACAACAGCTTCAGTCACAACAAAAACAAAGAAGCCGTGGCGGTCGAGCAAGATAAAACAAGGAGTTATCGTATATATGAAAAAACAATTTAAACCGCTTACGGTAGATACCGTAAAGAATCTTGCTGAAAAGGAATTCGAAAGCATCGATCCCCTGATCGATCACTTTCTTCCGGGCAAAGGTTTATATCTTCTTTGCGGCAGCGCAAAAGTCGGTAAGTCATGGATGGCACTTCAAATTGCCTTGTGTATCAGCACAGGTATGAACCTTTGGAATTACGACACCAAAAAGAAAGATGTGTTATATCTCTGCCTAGAAGATGGCGAGAAAAGGCTGCAGGACCGCTTGTTCAGTATTGCTAATGAATGCCCAAAAGAATTAATGTATAGCACGGATGCTGCTCCAATCGGCGGCGGCCTGGAAGAACAACTTGAAGATGCGCTTAAAGATCATCCGGATATCGGTCTGTTCATCATAGACACACTTGCTGCTATCCGTTGCGAACAGAACAAAGCAGATATTAACACCAAGAATCCTTATCAGGGGGATTACAACACTATCAACCCTCTTCACAAGTTCTGTGAAGATCATAATGTCACGATCTTGCTTATTCATCACACCCGCAAGATGAGATCGATTGACCCGTTCGATGATATCTTGGGTACTAATGGTCTGTTCGGAGCATCCGATGGTGCATTCATTATGCGCAAAGAATCTTCTGATACGGATGTTAAACTTCATATTCGCAGCCGCGATATGGAAGAACGTGTTCTCACGATCAGATTCAACAGTACACTCAGCCACTGGGAACTTGTCAAAGAGAATACACCCATTGAAGATGCATTTCAGGCAGATGATGATCTCAGAAAAGCGCTCGATTACCTGAAAGAACACGAAGCCTTTCATGGCACTGCTACGGAGTTCTGTAATCTGATAAAAGCCAGCAAAAAGCCGCAATCAATAAGCGGAAAACTCTGGAACAGAAAGAACGAGCTTGCAAAAATGGGATTCCGTTTTGCCAGAGAACACAAGCGTGACGGCACATATCTGAGCTTTGAAAAAATCGATCAATTCCCTCAGAAGACTCATAACACCGAAGAAGGAGGATGCTATCCGTTTGATCTCATACTCTGTGGCAACATAATCGAACTGAATCAACACTGTGGCAATAAAGCCGTCACATCATCACAGTCGTCACATATCATCTCATATTCAGAAAGGAACTTATCATGAAAGACAAAGATAACATCAACATCATTATTGACCAGCAGCTCACACCTGTAGTAAAAAGCGAGAACTGTGCAGCTTACCTGGCTGAAGTATTGAAGTCTGCTCCAGCTAAAGAAACCACCAAACATAACGAGACCAAAGAAGTCGACCTCAACCAGCTAAAAGAGAAAAAACTCTTGAGCGTCACAGAGGCATCAAAGCTTTTCGGAATAGGAATGAACCGAATCAGAGAGCTTACTAATGACAAAGAATGTCCCTTTGTCATCTGGATTGGATCTCACAGAAGAATCAAGAGAGAAGAATTCGATAAATTCCTCAAAGGGCGTCAGTCCGCCTGACAAAAAGATGTTTTTTCAGCAGGTGTTACCAAATTGTTACCATTTTCGCGATTTTTGCCCTTTTTGAGGTCTCGAGACTAAAAAAGAAAAACCCTTGAAACGCAATGTTTTCAAGGGTTTTGGTCTTGGAGCCATTTGTGGGACTCGAACCCACGACCTGCTGATTACAAATCAGCTGCTCTACCAACTGAGCTAAGATGGCGTCCTTTAGCACGGAAGATTATAACTAATCGTTCATTCAAAGTCAAACACGAATTTCAGATTTTTATCAGATTTTTATTTTTTCGCGTTTTGAGAGCAAAACTATTGGGGTATAATTGTTGTATAAGGTCTTTTCGGGGGTTTTTATGGCGATAATCACTATCTCAAGACAGAACGGAAGTCTCGGAGATGAGATTGCTGATGCCCTTGCCGCGCGCCTCGGAACGACTGTTGTATCGCGCAAGTACGCGCTTGAGAATTTCTTTGGTGAGATTAATCAGGGTACTTTGGACAGACTTAATGAGAGTGCCAAATTCTTTGACCTGACACTTCCCGGCAGCGACAGGACATATGCCGATATCCTTGTTGAAAGGATCCGCGCGCTTGCGTCGGAATCCAAAGATAAGGACCTTATAATCCTCGGCATGGGCGGAAGCGTCCTTTTGTCAGGTTTCCCGGGCGCCATTCACGTCAGGGTTACGGCAAGTGAGACGACAAGGCTCAATACGATCGCGAAGAAATACCGCATTACCACGGATGAGGCCAGCGAAGTCCTTGATATAGGCGACCGCAAGCACAGGAAATTCGTCAGGACAGTCTACGGCAAGGATATTACTTCTCCCGAACAGTTCGATCTCATCCTTAACACGGATCGTTTAAGCGTTGACGAATGCGTCGATGCCATTGCCGAGCTTGCCAGGAAGCATGACTTAAGGGTCAAGCTCGCCGAGTCCAATGATTCATCCAATACGATCGATCACCAGACCAGGAATATTGCTTTCAAGAATGAGACCGAAGAGGAGTTTGCAAGGATCTTGAGCCTTTATAACATCGAGTGGCTCTATGAACCCAAGACTTTCCCGGTTGAATGGGATGCTGAAGGCAATGTCACTATGGCGATATCGCCCGACTTCTATCTGCCGAAGTTCAACCTCTATCTTGAGCTCACGACGATGGACCAGCGTTATGTTACGAAGAAGAATAAAAAGATGCGTCTTGTAAAAGAGCTCTATCCGGGCACCAATATCCGCATCGTTTATAAGAAAGATTTCAACGAACTCGTCGACCGCCTGAAGATGTTCGGCGGCGTTGGCGATAATTCTTAAGGAGGTCATTAAGTGGCTAATCTCGAAGAAGCTCTTAATACCGAGCGTGTTGTTTACAGTGAAGAGACCATCCAAAACAGGATAAAGGAATTAGGCAGGCAGATCACCGAAGATTACAAGGATAAGGAACTTATCGTCATCGGCGTTATCAAGGGCTCTCTGTATTTCCTCTCTGACCTTACCAGAGCGATCGATCTTCCCATCAAGGTCGATATGGTAGGGTTCTCGAGCATTCCTGACACGACCTCGAAAACAGGCATCGTCCGCATCACCAAGGATATCGACATTGATATTACCGACAAGCACGTTCTTGTTGTGGAAGACGTCATCAGAACCGGCCTTACCACTGCTTACATCATCCAAAATCTCGAAATGAAGAAGCCCAGGGATATAACTCTATGCTCAATGCTCTTAAACCCCGACAGGCTTCTTATGACCATCCCCGTCAAATATTTCGGCTTTGAGATCAATGACCAGTGGCTTGCAGGCTATGGCTTGGACAGGGATGAGATTGGAAGAAATCTTCCTTATATCGCTCAGATCCCCAAGCGGAAATAAGCGCTGATTCAAGATAAATTACGCAAAAGAAAGATCCCGGTGACCTAGATCATCGGGATCTCCTTTTTCGCTCCAACGAACCAAATTAGATTACTTACAAAGATCACGCATTCACGCTCATCTTCCTACGCTCTTCCGTCCTACCAAAAGGCCCTTTCCTAACCACTACCCGAGCTTTATGTGATATCGTTACAACTAATCGATTTGCTGCAACACTCAATCACACCGTGCATCTCATGTCTCCATTCACCGAACATTACGCTATTCGATTGTGGTCTGCTCCCTCCACCTTGCGGCTTCGCTTGCAGCTCGACAGCCTGGCCGGCTACTCGGTTTGCACGAACCGGTGTAACATCCGCTGCGGCTACGGTTCTTTCCTGTCGATGGTGACATCTCACCTACTCGCGGTCCCGAATACCGAATCAACTAATTGTTACAACCTGTGGCTTGCATGACTACGTCACCTTCAACCACTCGCTCGTCACTCCCTCAGTTCTCATCTCGGACTTTGTATCAACCTTCGATTGTTGTCTCCGGCTTCGTCTCTTCGGCTTCGCCATAAGTTCTTTCCAACTCTGGTTCTTCCCTGCGCCTGCTCGACAATTGCTTCGGGCGGCCTCCCTCGGATCTGGAAGTTCTCGCTTCCGTATTCCTTGGAGCTAGCCTAATAATACTTGCTGGCTATGGAGTTCGCAATATCGCAGAAGATACCAAATGAAAATCATTTGGTTGTGCAACTTGCACAATACTTGGTATATCAAAGTGTTGCCATTTTATGAAGAATGGCTTAAAAACGTTGATTTATATGATATTTGCGTTACAGACTCAGAAAAGATCGGAAACCGAAGTGATGCCCGCTTTAGCAAGCAGACTGATGACAAGCATTATGATTCCGGCCATAAGAACGCCGAGAACAACTGCCTTGGTAGTCTTCTTAAGATCGAAATCGAGCATGGAAGCTGCAAGAGTTCCTGTCCATGCGCCGGTACCGGGAAGCGGTATTCCTACAAACAGCATCAACGCAATAAATGCGCCGTGCTTCTTGGAATTAGCCGTAAGCTTCTTTCCTGCCTTCTCGCCCTTCTGGAGGATCCACTTAAAAATACCGCTGCCGTGCTTCCATGTGCTTCCCCAGATAAGGATCTTCCTGGCAAACAGATGAATAAACGGAACAGGGAGCATGTTGCCGATAACACAAACTGCGAGAGTAATATATTCGTTCAAACCAAAGGCTGTAACTCCGATAGGAACGGCGCCACGGAGCTCAATGATCGGAACCATAGAAATAAAAAAGACCAGAATGTACTTAACTATTGTCGGCATATACGTCCCTCCACACCGCAATAATTTAACACATAACGGTACAAAAAACCAAGCAAATTGAAATCAGATGACTTTCGCGCTGTTAAGATGAGACCTTATCTCATCTCTCATGTGATACATTTTCTGCACGCTGTTCTCGAGAAAATAGTAGTGCATTACGTATCCTATAGTAAGGCCGAAGAATATCAGTACCAGGAGTATTCCGGCGATAAGGAACTCTGAAGGAAGAACGAACAGACAGAAGATCTCAAAGAGGAGCCAGGATGCAAAAGCAAGCGTTACCATGAGGTGGATAAGCCGCTCATGCTGGAAATAGGAGATCTTGGTCTCAAACTCGGAGAGCATTTCAGAGGTCTTTTCTGCAGGAGCATTCTTCATCTCTTCATCAATATATTTCTGTACGGCGTTCATCGTCTCTAAAACATATTTCTTCATAAGCCGAACCTCCTGTTGATGTAGTTTACGACCTGCCTCTTATTCTTCGTCCATTCCGGAGCGATCAGGAGCTTCTTGGGGCCGTCTCCCGTAAACCTGTGAATGACTGCATTTTCAGGCAAAAGCTTTAACGCTTCTTCCACAATATCAAAATACTCCTCCATGCCGAGTATCTCAACTTTATTGTCACGGTAAAGCTTTTCTAAAGGCGTATTCTCAAGCACATAAAGGCATGTGAATTTATAACCGTCACTGCCTGAATCCACAGCCAGCTTTACGGTGTCCATCATCATCCCGCGCGTCTCTCCTGGAAGACCGAAGATGATATGCGTAATGACATTTGCTCTGATATCCTTAAGATCTTTTACTGCCTCAGTATATTCATAAGTCCAATAACAGCGGTTGATCGATTTGGCAGTCTCATCACTTGCAGTCTGAAGTCCGAGTTCTACAAAAAGAGGCATCTTCTTTGCCTGCCTCGACAACACTTCCATTATCGCAGGTCCCAGGCAGTCGGGTCTCGTCGCTATGGATAACGCCTCAACACCTTGTACTGAAGAAGCTTCAGAAAGAACCTTTGCGAGATATTCGGGTTCACAGTATGTGTTAGTAAAACTCTGGAAATATGCTATGTATCCGGCATTATCTCCGGCCTTACGCCTGACCTGGTCAATAGCCTGGCAGATCTGATTTGTGACCGAATAACCAGAGGCGGCGAACTCGCCGGAACCGCCTTCGGAACAGAATATACATCCGCCCACACCCCTGCTCCCGTCTCTGTTGGGACATGTACCATTAAGAGAGATCGATGCTTTGTACATCTTGTGTCCGAACATGCCCTTGAAATAACTGCTCGCGGTGATCATCAGAAATCTGCCTCCGGATGGAAAGGATCATTTACTATCTTATCAGCTTTATTCTCTTTTGACGCGGATTCTGCCTCCGCAGCGCTCCTTATCACACCGTTCCCGTATCGCCTGTTTATGTCGTCGATTGCCTTATTGAGCCGCTCGTCGCGTTCGCTCTTTTGAGCTTCGGCAAAAAGGGACAGCTGTTCGCCGCTGTCTGATCTGACGAGCTTGGTGCATCTGACGCCTATGCTCCTTACGCCTTTATTCCAGTCGTATGAGTTTTTGAAAAGGTCTCTTGCCGCCTGATAGATGTCTTTGGCATCATCCGTCGGCCTGTATAAGATCCCCTGCTTCTCATAAATGCCGAGATCCCTGTCCCTGACAGTTATCTGTACGACAGTGCCCTTAAGGCCGTGCTTCCTAAGTCTCATAGCGACGCTCTCTGAAAGCATATGTAAAGTCCGCTCAATCTGCCTGTCGGAGGTCATGTCTTCTGCCGTAGTAGTGGAATTCCCGACTGATTTGGGGATGCGTTTATATCCGGATTCCGCAACCGGCGCATCATCCAGACCGTTGGCATATTCCCACAATCCGACACCGTTCTTGCCGAGATAGCGGTTGATAAATTCAACATCGGTCTTTGCCAGATCACCTATTGTCTTTACATTGATCTTCGCGAGCTTATCTGCGGTATGCTTTCCGACAAAAAGGAGATCTGATACGGGCAGTGGCCATATCTTCTCCTGCCAGTTCTGATCAGTAAAGACGGTCGTGGCATCGGGCTTCTTATAGTCGCTTCCAAGCTTTGCGAAAACCTTATTAAAGCTTATGCCGACGGAGCATGTGAGCTTGAATTCATCCTTCACCCGGTTCCTTATCTCGAGTGCAACCTCTTCTGCCTCATCGTAATCCGAAACGATTCCCGTCATGTCGAGCCAGCACTCATCCAGGCCGAACGGCTCGACTTTATCCGTATATTCCGAATACATCTCACGGAGCTTTTTGGAATAGAATTCGTATTTCTCGTGATGCGCAGCAACGAGTACTAAGTCGGGACATTTGGCCTGTGCCTGCCAGATGGCTTCAGCGGTCTTGATCCCGTATTTCTTTGCAGGCTCGTTCTTGGCAAGGATTATGCCGTGCCTGGCCTTCGCATCACCGGCAACAGCCATCGGAACGTTCCTGAGCTCCGGTCTTGAGATCATCTCGACCGACGCAAAATAGCAGTTCTGATCTATGTGAAAAATGATGCGTTTCATGGATTTTATGATACCATTAACCGAACATATTTTCTATATTCTGCTCACTTGCACTTAAAATTGTAAAATATTATCTGTAACTTATTGCAATTGACTATATAAAATCGGTTTGACGTGTTGTATACTATACTAGTCAAAAATCAAAAAATCACAATTATGTAAAAGAGCATCCGGTGTCTCGCTCATTACCGGTAATTGTGATTAAGAAGAAAAATTAATAGTAACTGGGGAGGTATTTTAATGGCAAAGCAAAAAGTATTTCTTGTAGATGACGACAGCGACATCTTAGTCCTTAACCGTGATTTCCTTGAAAGCGAAGGATATGACGTAGTAACAGCAGCTTCCTGTGCAGAGGCACTCGAGAAGATCAAGCTTCATAGTTTCTCATGCATCGTATTGGATGTTATGCTTCCTGACGGAAGTGCATTTGATCTTGCACCCAAGATCAAAGAGTACACTGACTGTCCGATCATCTTCCTTACAGCAAAGGATCAGCAGGAAGACGTTATCAACGGATTTAAGGTCGGCGCAGATGACTACATCACAAAGCCTTATTCCCTTCCTGAGTTAAGCCTCAGAATCAACGTTCACATCAAGCGTAACATGAAGAGCGAGGGATTCCTTGTAGAGTATCCGCCGCTCAGAATCAACATCAAGACTCGTGAGGTTACTCTCAAGGAGAAGCCGCTGCATCTTACAAACCGCGAGTTCGATATCCTCTGCCTCTTGGCTGAGACACCGAACGTTATCGTTCCTTTCACAAGGATCTATTCCCACGTTTGGGGCGACGATTCTCCGTGCGACAACCACCTCGTAATGGTTAACATCTCCTACCTCAGAAAGAAGATGGAGAAGATCGCACCTGAGATCACATTCGTAAAGACTGAGTGGGGCATCGGTTATTCCTTCGCTTATCCGCCGGTAAAGAACAGCATGAACACACAGTTCTAATTTAATAAGATTAGTAATTATTGAATGCGGGGCTTATAATAGTCCCGCTTCATCATTTTCAGGAAACGAAGAACATAAATGGCACAGTATAAGCACAGCAGATTGGGAAGTTTTAAGTTTCCGGGTTCTGATTCGCGCAACAGGACCTTCGGCGGTACTATGCTGGCCTTTATTTTCGCGCTCCTGCTCGTACTGGTAATTGCAGGCATAATCAGCATCGGTATCACATACACCACCGATACGACGCCTGTGTATAACGAGGAAAGGGGAACGCTTATCTTAAGCGACACACTCGCACTGGACGGTCCCTACAGCAGCCACGTAACCGGCGGATGGACATTCGTTCCGAACATAACGCCTGAGACAGCGAAAGCAAGCCTGGCTCACGCTATGAACACCCGCCGCGATAACTCCCCTTATACTTGGGTATCTTCAGTATTGACCAATCACAGACCATATGCTGAGACTGTCGGCATCCGTGACACATGGAAAGGGTGGTTCGACTATAACACCACTGCGCAGTGGTTCGAGACTGACAGGGCACCCGAATACCAGCACTTCACCGTAGATAAGAAGGATTGTTATTCAGCAGCATATGTCGGTCATTTCGAATGCAGCAAAGAGATCAATGCATTATCGCTGACATTCCACAAGTACAACGGAACAGCGTGGATCTTCTGTAACGGTGAATTCATCCAGAAGATCGGCGACAAGACTCCCGTATTCAATCTCAAGGCATTTGCTGATTACTGTACGCTTATCCCCGATAACGGGAAACTGGATCTTGTTATCGTGATCACATCCACTCCGCAGGTCTCAAATCCCGGTCTTCTTTCAGAACCCATCATTGAGACAAGGGTTGCAAACGATGTGCGTACGGTCATCACAGCAGGACACTTTGCCATCGTTACGATGCTCTTCTTCGTAGCTTTGGGTGTAGGCTCAAACATCATCCTCGGAGCAATCAAGAACAAGAAACTCTTCTTCGCATTCTTTGTCAGCTTCGTTTCGATCCTGCTCTACTATCTGGACGACTGCCGTTTTATCTCGGTCAACAGCCATATCAGAGCCGATATAAGATTCGTTCTTCTGGTAGTCGCTTCTTCAGCGGCCTTTGTAGAGAATACACAGTTCTTCCTGGGATCAAAACCGCAGAAGAGATTTGTAATGCTCGCCAAAGCACACCATATCGTTATTGTCGTCGGCGCTGCGCTCCTTGTCGCCTACTTCATCTGTGATATAGGCTTCGGAAGGCTCGCGCCCGAATTCGTGGCACTGCTTTTCTGTGTTTCAACGGTACTGCTCTCGATCTTTTTAGACCTGTTCTTCTATAACAAAGAGAACCAGAGGATACTTCTCTGGGCCTTGCTGTTCAGCCTGATGTTCTTTATCCTCTATCTCTCGATCCTCTTAGACAGCATGATCGTCTATACGATCCCCACATACAGTCTTATCTTCGTCGTCTTCACATTCATAGCGGAGATCTCGCTCGTATCTTCATACATTACCCAGCAGCGCGAGATCCAGAGAAGCGCCGCAGTATTGAAGCGCCAGGTAAGAGAGAAGACCGTCTTCATCTCAGAGATCAACCGCGACCTGGTACTTACCAACAAGCGACTTATGGAAGGCGAAGCTGCACGTAAGAACGTCCTGAGCAACGTGTCACACGACTTAAGAACGCCTATCACAGCCATAAGAGGTTATGCAGAGCTTATCCTCTCCTCACAGGACAACTTAAGCCCGGAGCAGCGCAATGCCTACTTAAGCAACATTGTCAGAAGATCCGAACAGATGGAAAGGATCGTCGCAGACATCATGGAACTTACGAGAATGGAATCTTCCGACTCCGATTTCCACTTTACTTCCGTATCCATCTCCGAGATGTTAGACGAACTTGTCGTCATGTATTCAATGGATCTGGAAGATACGGACAAGCATCTGTCGTTAGATCTCCCTCCGATGGATTCCCTGATCGTAAAGGCGGATCCCGCGAAGTTCTCGCGCGTATTCGAGAACCTTATATCTAATGCGATCAACTACACCGGACCTAAGGCCAATATCGTCGTAAAGGCGTGGAGATCAGGTGATCTTTCTCATATATCGACACAGAAGATCCATATCTCGGTGTCAGACGACGGCATAGGCATTCCGGAACAGGATATGCCGAGGATCTTCGACCGTTTCTACAGAGCGCATAACTCGGGAATCAACATCAAGGGTACAGGCCTGGGCCTTGCGATCGTCAAGCTCATCTGCGACAAGCATGATGCAGAGATAAAGGTTACGAGCAAACTCGGCGAAGGAACCACTTTCGAGATAATCATCGGTGCTTCGTATTAATCCCTGATCAAACAAAAAGAGAGTGCCATTCATGACACTCTCTTAAATTCTCAGCGTTGTTTCAGTAAGATCAGCCCTTGGACTGGAAGTAGTTGTTGATCTCTTCTACCAGAGCATCGCAGTCCATGCCGTGAACCATGCATGCTTCTTCAATGGTCTCGCCTGAAGCAAGTGCGCAGCCGAGGCAGTGAAGTCCGGAAGCCATAAGGATCGGCGCAATGCCTTCATCCTGCATTACAACATCTCCGATGATCGTATCTTTGGTAACTATCATATATATATCCTCCGATTGGTTTTTTGCACAACAATAATACACTATCATTTCAAATAAATCTTGCATCAAAGTGACATTAATTAATAATTGCCATCCTATTCATTTTGGTATTCTTTTCGCGTGCCCGAAAACCATATGCCGGTTCCTTCGATTGTCAAATTTTTTCAAACATTTTTGTTATTTTTGCTTGAAAACTATTGACTTCTTTTTTACTTAAATCAATAATGAAATTACTATAAAATTAAGCCTTTTCAGCGGCTAATACAGGAGGAAACCACATGAACAAGTCACAGCTTATTGACAAGATCGCAAAAGATGCAGGCCTCAGCAAAAAAGATGCAGAAGCAGCTCTCAAGGCTACCCTCGGTGCTATTGAAGGTGCTCTCGTAAAGAACGACAAGGTTGTTCTCGTTGGCTTCGGCACATTCAAGACAAAGAAGCTCGCTGCAAGAAGCGGCCGCAACCCTGCTACAGGCGATAAGATTAAGATCGCTGCATCTACTGTTCCTACATTCAAGGCAGGAAAGTCACTTAAGGATAAGGTAAACGCTAAGAAGGGTAAGAAGAAGTAATTCTTATATTAACTTAGATTCCTGAGGCTCCGTTTCCACGGAGCCTTTTTTATTCCAAAGGATCCCTAAAGCCTAATCTTCTCTCGATCCTGGTTCCCATGCATCTCAGAGCCGATCTGCTGCGCATGTCTTTAAGAGCGCTCTTGGAGATCGAATATCTTACGTCTCTCTCGCACTGTTCTATGGAAAGACCGAATTCCCTGCCCGTCTCGCAATAGACAGCCTTCATGGTCGGCGGAAGCGGGATCCCCTTTATGTATGAATCGAAAAGGACCCTGTACAGCAATACCGTCCCTATGAGAGACATATCGAATCCGTACTCGTGCAGAACGGACTTAACGCACGTGTCAATATATGCTTCTTCCTTACCCTGCTTATTCTTTCTGCCGGGACTTAATGACGTCACCCTGCCGGCAACCTCATCCCTGTTGTGCCGGCCGTCGACTATGTAATGCATTATTCCCTGTTCATCCTCAACGGAAATAAAGCCGTTGTCATTGAGCAATGAATTGATGTTCTCCAAAAGGCTCAAGTCACTGCATACGACAGACATCTCCACCTTGCCTCTTCTGATAGCCGTGTTCTCCATGGTCGCTTCCTCCTTCGTGTTTTAATGAAAGTTTACGACCTGAAAACGGGCTTGTGTAAGCAAGTTGCTCGAAAATGAAAAAAACGGGCCTAAAATGAGACTTTTTGGCAAAAATTGAGACTAGTCTCAATTTTTCAATTTTCTTTTGAAGAGTTTCCGCCATGATTCTGATCAGAATCTTCTATCTTCATAACCTCAACGGTGAAAGAAGAATATGGCGTGTACTTAACTCTGACGTTATCACCCTCGACCAGTTTGTTATGCAGAGGATTCAGATAGTAATGCTCGCCGTTGATGACAAAGTAATTCTTGGCAAAGCCTATCTTCTCAACGGTGCCGGAATTGTAGTAGTAATTGCTGTTGATGAGACTGTTGATATCCATCAGTCTCGGAGCAGTATAGAAAACGATATAAAGGACTGAAGCAAGCGCGAATATGATCGGGAAGAAATAAAAGATAACATGCTTTGTCTTCTTGGTCTTATTGCGCCCTGCAGCAACACAGGTAAGCAGGACGAAGACGCCCGTGATCACCAGATGCATAGCCAGGTTAGCAATAAAATAACGCATGTTTATTCTTTACTCCGCATATTCTTCTTCAGGTATCACCGCTATAAAATCAGCGCTGATATCATGCTCGTCAGACGGCACGTCAGAGCATATCTGGAACTCATAACAGATTCCCAAAAGATACGGCCTCTTAGAGCCCAGGCTGCCGATATAACGGTCGTAATAACCTCCGCCGGCACCAAGCCTCGTACCTTCTTCATTATATGCAAGCGCCGGCAGCACGACAACATCAATATCCTTTGGATCTGCCGGCATCTTGGTTGCTGCAGGCTCTTTTATCCCAATTGAAGATACATCGAATTCGCTGTCATCAAGGCTCTGGCAGTCGCAAAATACCATGCTGTCATTCTCTATTCTGGGGAAGCAGCACGTAATGCCCTTATCCATAAAGAACCTTGCAAGGCCGTCTACCGGGACCTCACCATCAAAGGCTCTGTAAAGGGCGATCCTTTTCGCATTCTTAAGAGTCTTCAAAAGTTCCTTGTCACCTATCGCGGAAATGAATTCCGGAAGGCTCTGATCTATGGCAGATAAGGTCTTGGAAGAAAGATTACGCCTTCTTCTCCTTATCTCTTTTCTGATCTTCTTTTTCTCTTCGGCGGTATTCATTTCTCAGCCCTTCGCGATCATGTCCTTAAGTTCTTCCAAAGAGATGATCGGGACGCCCAATTCCCTGGCCTTTCTTTCCTTTGAGCCCGCATCGGCGCCCATAAGGAGATAGGAGGTCTTCTTGGATACCGAGGAAACAGGCTTGCCGCCGTTGCTCTCGATAAGGCTCTCGGCATCGCTCCTGCTCATGCCTTCGAGTGTTCCCGTGATGCAGAAGGTAAGACCCGCCAGAGCAGAGCCCTGCACCGCGCTCTCTTCTCTTGCGAAGTTTAAGCCAAGTGCCTTTAAACGCTCCAGAAGCGCTTTGTTTCCTTCATCGTGGAAGAAGTTATAGATTCCTTCGGCAGAGATCTCTCCAATGTCCTGCACCGCTACGAGCGAATCCTTGTCAGCCTCTGCAATAGCGTCAATCGAACCGAATGTCCTTATAAGCTCTTTTGCCGTTGCCTTTCCGACGCCGGGGATTCCTAAGCCTGCAAGGACCTTGTCTGCAGGGGTCTCTTTTCTGGCATCCTCAATGGCGCTTAAGAGCTTATCGGTATTCTTCTCAAGGCCTAAGAGCTTACTCTCTATGAGTTCATCCCTCTTGTCCTTGAGCTCGAAAACATCAGCGATGTCCTTAATGTATTTTTCTTCTGTGAGCTTTCTTATGTATTCGGTGCCGAATCCCTTAATGTCCATGCAGTCACGGGATACGAAGTTAACAATGCGGTTAACAAGCGTTCCGGGGCACATGAGATTTACGCACTTAAGATCGACGCCGCCCTCATCCCTTACGAGCTTGTGGCCGCAGACAGGACAGTTCTCCGGCATCTTATAAGGCTGCCAGTCAGAAGGTCTCTTATCTTTGTTGACATCCTTAACCTTCGGAATGATCTCGCCTGACTTATAGACAAGGATCGTATCGCCGATTCCAAGGCCCAGCTGGTCTATGAAATCCTGATTGTGGAGTGTCGCACGGGACACCATCGTGCCGCAGAGACTGATGGGTTCAAATACTGCAACAGGTGTTACCCTGCCCGTTCTTCCGGTGTTGACCTCAACTTCAAGAAGGCGTGTCTCCTTTACTTCCGGCGGATACTTGTAAGCTATTGCCCATCTGGGGAACTTGATAGTATTTCCGAGCGCGGATCTCTCCGAAAGATTATTGAGCTTTACAACCGCGCCGTCGATATCGTATTCAAGGTCGCCGCGCATCTCGCCGATCTTTTGGATCGCATCCCATACCTCATCGGCAGTCCTGCACTTAAAGCACTGCTCGATTACCTTGACGCCGTTGCGCTTTAAGTATTCATATCCTTCAAGGTGCGTGTTGAACGTAACGCCTCTTGTCTCCTGTACGTTGAAGATGAAGAGAGAAAGTCCTCTCTCCTTTGTGATTCTCGTATCGATCTGCCTTAACGTGCCGGCAGCACAGTTTCTGGGATTGGCAAAAGTCTTCTTGCCCTCTTCTTCAGCCTTCGCATTTACTGCTTCAAAGGCCTTTCTGGTCATGTAGACCTCGCCCCTGATCTCAATGTAAGGCACAGGTTCTTTGAGCTGTCTTACGACATCAGGGATCATCTTGGCGTTCATGGTGACATCTTCGCCTTCGGTAATGCCGTCGCCTCTCGTAACAGCGAGCTTTAATTCGCCTTCTTCATAACGCAGAGCCATCGACAGGCCGTCGATCTTTGTCTCTACAAGGAACTCTGCCTCATCACCGAATTCCTCTCTCATGGAATTAACGAATTCGTAGACATCCTCTTTTTCGAAAACATCCTGGAGGCTTAACATAGGAACATTGTGCTTTACGAGGATTCCCTTCTCAGCCTTCCAGCCGACTCTCTGAGACGGAGAATCAGGGACGATCCAGTCAGGATGCGCCTTCTCGATCTCTTTAAGCCTGTTGTTCATGGTATCGTACTCGTAGTCTGATATCTCAGGTTCGTCCTGGGCATAGTAGAGCTCGGCAAAATGGTTGAGCTTTTTTACGAGTTCAAGATATTCATTCCTCTCCTGATCAGCTTGAGCCATGCTCGCAAAGAGATCTAACTGCTCCATATCATTTCCTCCTGCCGATAGTAGCAAGGTAAATTACCGGAAGTACCGCAAAAGCCGTAAGGAATATTCCCCACACGAATTCGGGAATACCGGCAAGACCTGCAAAGCCCGACGTAATGTCTATATCGTTATATCTGGTTATGTAAAGGATCTTTGCCGCTACTGTTCCCAGCTTTGCAAGGGGAACGAATAAGAGTGAATTTACAAGTGCCACGGCAAGCGAATATGTATAGACATCCGCAAACCACTTAAGGCCCTTCTCAAACTTCATTATGTAGAAGACAAGTGCTATCGCTGCAGGGACGGCAAGGCAAAGCGCATCGCTTATCACAACGGAACGGTTCATGAATGCCTTTACCAGAAGCATTGCGATGAAGACCACCGATATCGCGCACGGGATAAAAACGCCCAGCTTGGTAGGTGCCAGCTTCTGCATCAGTATTACCACTGATACGACTACAACATATAAGATCAGAGAAGCTGCAATTCCGCTTATGCCTATTCCCTTGCAGGCATAGTGCACGGCTCTCGCGATAAAACGCGCAAAAATATGGAAGGGCTCTGTAATCAGAGTCCCCCACAAAAACAGCATTAATATTGAGATAATACCCGCTCGTTCTTCGCTTCTCATACTGAATTACGACGCATGATAACGCGCCCTGATCAAATTCAATAAATAAACTGCCCTGTAACGGTCAATTACTCGTCGAGAGAAGTAAAGTCGCCGTCCTCAAGATAAGCCTTGAGTGTATTATATTCTTCGAAATCAAGAGAAATACCCTTACCTACCTTCTCATGGTTCGGGCCCCAGTCACGGATGTCAAGCTTCGGCTTACCGTTATTCCACTTAACGATATTAAGCTCACGCTGCCAACCGGACTTATTCTCCTTGAGAATACCGATCTGCTGAACGATCTCGTATGTGATTTCTGTCTTAGGCATCCTAAATTCCTCCTATGAAATACATTTTCAATTGTATGAATTATAACACACGTTTGGCGCCTGCATATTATATAATTAAGAAAAAAGGAGAATCGCAGGGCCGATGGACGTTTTTTTGACGGTTTTACTGATATTGGCAGCTCTAATTCTGCTTTATGTCCTATGGTGTCTGGCCGAGCCTTTCTTCCTTGTTAACGACAAGGTCGTATTAAAAAAGCACGAGATAAACAAAGGCACCATCAGCAAAGAAACCATTAGCAAGCTCCCCCTTGTCCCTCAAGGCTCTTCTGATGCCCCTGATCTCCGCTTATTCTTCTTCTCAGACATCCATACGGAATGGTGCCCCGTGACCGCAGCGCGCATGAACAAGGCCATTAAAAAGGCTCATGAGAGCGGCGGCGTTGATGCGGTAGTGTTCGGAGGTGACATAATCACTTATCCGGAGAATTCGGAGAAGGGCTATAAATACTTAAATGAAGTCAGTGCATGCTGCAGGGAACTCGGAATCCCCTTCTACGGCATCTCCGGCAATCATGACTGCAATCTCAAGAACGCGCCTGAGAGATCCGGTTTTATTAGTCTTGATACAAATTCTGTTATCCTCAGCTCGCGAAAAAGTGACGCTAAAGCTTACCTTACCGGCGTTCCCGATTCCGGAAAGATCCACCGCGTCTGGCAGGAAAAGCTCTCCTGCGGCAATGAATATCCTGTTATCCTGGCAGCTCACGACCCGGACGCATTCCTGCACCTGTCACCTGATTCAAGACCCGCCTACATGCTCTCGGGGCATTTTCACGGCGGACAGATGAAGCTCCCTTTCAGATTCGAATTCAACGTATTAAGGACTACTGATAAGTTCCCCAAGATGGGCGTTATCCAGGGACATTTCAATATAAACGGAACGGATGTCTTCGTATCAAGAGGCGTCGGCTGCGGAATCCTCCCGTTCAGGATCTTCTCCGCTCCTGAAGCAACTGTCGTAGAGATCTGTCTGTAAGTCAGGCTTTTCGCGCGCGTACGCGTTTTTAACATATATTAATTAATAAAGTAAATCCATTTCTTCGTTCACCCGGCGCGAAAATTGCAAAGGGTCGAATCGTACGTTTTTCGATGCCCAAAAGGTACGATATAAGGGTTTGCACCGTGCAAAGGGCAAAATCGTGCTCTTTTCGGGGGCAAATGCGTACGATTTTGGTGTTTGCAGTTTTTGCTAAAATCCTTGCCGGAATCTCTGCTGATTCAGCAAAAAAACAGCAGACCCATCCCCAGCAAAAAAAGAATAAAAAAGAGGCGCCTCATAAGAGACGCCTCTATTAATCAGTTTCTTAAAGCCAGTTATTAGCCGAGCTCTGCGAAGTACTTGATTGTTCTTACCATCTGAGATGTGTAAGAATTCTCGTTGTCGTACCAAGCAACAACCTGAACGAGTGAGTTGCCGTCATCCATCTTGGAAACCATTGTCTGGTTAGCATCGAAGAGTGAACCGAATCTCATACCAACGATATCAGAAGAAACGAGCTTCTCTTCTGTGTAGCCGAAAGACTCGTTTGTAGCAGCCTTCATAGCAGCGTTGATGCCGTCAACTGTAACCTCACCCTTAACAACAGCGTGAAGGATTGTTGTAGAACCTGTGAATGTAGGAACTCTCTGAGCAGCACCGATGAGCTTGCCGTTGAGCTCAGGGATAACAAGGCCGATAGCCTTAGCAGCGCCTGTGGAGTTAGGTACGATGTTAGCAGCACCAGCTCTTGCTCTCTGGAGGTCACCCTTTCTCTGAGGACCGTCAAGGATCATCTGGTCGCCTGTGTAAGCGTGAACTGTTGTCATGATACCGCTCTGGATAGCTGCATAATCATTGAGAGCCTTTGTCATAGGAGCAAGGCAGTTTGTTGTGCAGGAAGCAGCAGAGATGATCTTGTCGTCAGCTGTGAGTGTTGTGTGGTTAACGTTGTAAACGATTGTAGGAAGATCGTTGCCTGCAGGAGCAGAGATAACAACCTTCTTAGCACCGGCGTTGATGTGAGCCTGTGCCTTTTCCTTAGATGTGTAGAAACCGGAGCACTCGAGAACTACGTCAACACCGAGCTCGCCCCAAGGACAATTGTTTGCATCGGGTTCCTTGTAGATCTTAAGCAACTTGCCGTCAACTGTGATTGTGTTAGCTTCGTCGTCAGATGTTACTGTGTGCTTATTCTCACCGAATACACCAGCATATCCGCCCTGAGCTGTGTCATACTTGAGAAGGTGAGCGAGCATGGAAGGCTTTGTAAGATCGTTGATAGCTACAATCTCATAACCCTCTGCGCCGAACATCTGTCTGAAAGCAAGACGACCGATACGACCGAAACCGTTAATCGCAACTTTTACTGCCATATTGAATTCCTCCTAAATTCCCTTAACCGGGATTATTAAACTTTTATAGTGCTCTATGGTCTGCACCTTAAGAATTCTACTCCACTGAAGAGGGGTTTTCCACAGAATTTATGTCATTAGAATGTAAATTTTAATAAAAAAGGGGCAGATTGCCCCCATTTTCCCTCAAACGATTTTTGCTTCACAGATCGAGTGTTATAATTTTACAAATAATCGTCGGAGCACAGCGCATGTCAGATTCCCAACTTGTCAAAAACAAGCTGCCCAAATGGCTCAAATACATCATTCTCCTGTTTCCTTTTGTGACAGCCTGTTTCCAGCTGCGCGCGCTCGACAATGACTTCTATTTCCTGTATCCGACGGGCGAATATATCTTAAAGAACGGCTTCCCTCACACGGATTTCCTTTCGATGCATTCGGACATGAAGATCGTCCTGCAGCAGTGGCTCAGCACGGTCATATTCTATCTGGCATATTCCCGCCTGGGCATTATCGGCCTCAGCATAGTCTTATATATCTGCTTTGCATGCATCTGCGTGCTCTCATATAAGACCATCCTGCTCATAACCAGGAACGAATTAGTGTCAGCGGTCCTTGCCGCCGTGATCGACATCCTGCTCTTTAACCCTTTCATAGTCACAAGGCCTCAGGTCTTTACTTATGTGATCCTTCTTTTTGAGATCTATCTGCTCGAAAAGCACGCGCAGACAAAAAAATACAAGTATCTGACCGGCATTCCGCTCTTATCGCTTGCCCAGATCAATCTCCACGCTTCAATGTGGCCCATGATGTTCGTATTCATGCTTCCCTATATCGCAGGCGCAATCCCGGTTAAGATCAAGTCATTTAAGCTGGAGGCAAACGGCAGCATTTTAGGCCTCATGACTGCTCTCGCAGCAGGTGCCGGCATAGGTTTCATTAACCCTTACGGGCTTGAGAACATGATCTATCTCACGTCTTCTTACGGTCAGAACAAGTTAAGCGAGACAATAGCCGAGATGCGTCCCGTCGATATCAGCACGCATTACGGAAAGATCATGATAATTCTGGCTATCCTTCTCGGAGTGATCGGATTCTTCATAAAGGATAAGAAATTCTCAGTACGTCATTTCTGCTTGTTCATGGGAACGCTGCTTCTGGGACTCCTTCACAGAAAGGGCATTTCCTATTTCTTCATCTTCGGCATCGTCGCTTTTTCGTATGTCCTGAAGGACCTTGAAATAAAGCTGCCCGATAAGCTCAAGTCAAAGATCACCAAGCGCATCGAGGTCTTTATCGCCGTGATCCTGATACTGGTTACAGTATCATTCTCAGCTTTTTACCTCTTAAAATCGATCGACGAAGCTCCCGGAAAGACGGCTCATTACGACCGCCTGGACGAAGTCATCGAGATAATGAATAAGAGCGAAGAACCCGTTGTGCTCTACACGAATTTCAATGACGGCCAGTATCTTGAATACAAAGGCTTCCACCCGTACATAGACGGCAGAGCCGAACTGTTCTTGTGGCAGAATAACGAGGATTTCGAATATATCGGCGAATATTACGATCTGAGATCAGCACACATGTACTACCGCGATTTCACCGACAAATACATGTTCAATTATCTTATCCTGGGTGAGAGCAGCGACAGATATCTTCTCGAATCACTGATTCATGACGATGATTTTGAACTGGCTTACGAAGAAGGCGGAGTGCTCCTGTTCGTAAGGAAATAACCCCTGATCAATTAACGCTGCCAACGAGTTTTATCTTGGGCCTGTCAGGTCTTTCTTCGAATGCGAAAGCACATATCAGGGCCATCAGCGCGCCCACAAGATCGAAATGAGATACAAGCGCGCAGCCGCCTCCGATGTCATTTACATACTTATCGCCAAGACGGACCTTCGGATATCCCATGGAAAAACCTACGTTGATAAAGGGGATCTTCGCATGCATGACTTCTTTGACATTCTTATTCTCAACAAAGAATGTGCGCTTATCCGTAACTACGATTCCGGTCTTGCCGTGGATCAGAATACCGTCATCGTAATAAAGGACGATGCGTTCTTCAGGGAGGAGATTACGGGCAAGTCTCCCGGCAATGCCCTTGAGCTTCTCCTCGCGGATGCCGTATGCAGAGACATCATCAAAGTCCATGAGATACTCACGCATATAAGCTTCTATCGCGGAGGATGTCTCATAATCGTTTAACGTCCTGATAAATGACTTAACGACTTCATCGCAGGCTTTGTTGCTACGGATGCTCTCAATGTCCCAATCGTATATAAACCAGTCCATATTAACGGGCTGATCTCCTATCTCACTCCTGGTTATCTCATCAAGCGGGAACTCGCTTCCGCAGTATGAACAGACAAGTCTTTTTCTGTTTTTTGCAAGCGCAAGCTTACCCGAGCAGTTGGGACATTTATTAAGTTCCATATTTTCCGTTCCTGAAATCAAAGATTTGCTACGACTCTCTTGATCGTGATGCCCTGGTCAGCGAATTTCTGCTCGAATTCCGTGCGGATATTCTCCTCATTCCATTCGCTGTTATGAAGGTCTCTTGTCGCGTCCGTAAGCGTAAAGCCCATGGCTTTGAATTCGCCTAAAGAGAAGTCGAAAAGGTCGTCATTATCGGTCTTGAATTCGACGGCACCGCCGTCTCTCATCATGACCTTGTACTTGGCAAGGAAATCCCTGTAAGTAAGACGTCTCTTGGGCTTGTTCTGCCTTGTCCAGGGATCTGAGAAGTTCAGGAAGATCCTGTTTACTTCATTCTCGGCAAAGTAATTCTCGATTATGCCTGCATCGCCTCTGATAAAGAAGAGATTCGGGATCTCAAGTTCATGAGCCTTCTCGATGGCAGCCAAAGTGACGGAAGCGTCCCTTTCCATTGCAATATAAAGGACTTCCGGGTGTCTTAATGCCATCTCGGTGCAGAACTTGCCCTTGCCGCATCCGATCTCAAGCCAGACCGGAACGTCCTCAGGAAAGCCGCATGCTTCTCTCCACTTGCCTTTATTAAGCATGGGCGCGTCAAACCAGCGCTCATGACATTTTTCCATGCGCGCAGGGATATTGCGCTTGGTTCTCATTCTAGCCATAGGATCAGATAAGCTTCTCCGTAAGAGTTGTGCCGCCGATCACATGGAAGTGAACGTGCATTACAGTCTGGCCGGCACCTTCGCCGCAGTTGTTGATCGTTCTGTAAGCGCCGCTTACACCTGAGATCTTGGCAACTTCAGCGATGGCCTTCGTGATCTCGCCTGCATAGAGAGCACCCTCAGGATCTGAGGCGAGCTCGTTCATGTCTGCGAAATGCTTCTTCGGAACAACGAGAACGTGTACCGGTGCTACGGGATTAATGTCCTTGAAGCAGTAAACATAATCGTTCTCATATACTTTTGCTGACGGGATCTTGCCCGCAACTATATCACAAAATATGCACATAGCTTTTCTCCTTTAACCGTTAACCTGAGAAGCCAGAACTTCTTCAGCCTTTGCAAGAGCGTCAGCGAGCTTACTTACATCCTTACCGCCTGCCTGAGCCATGTCGGGACGTCCGCCGCCGCCACCGCCTGCAACCTTAGCAGCTTCCTTGATGATGTTTCCGCAGTGAGCGCCCTTCTCGTTAGCTGACTTTGTAGCCATAGCCGTGAAAAGGAGCTTGTCGCCGCCGTTGGCTGCGAGGAATACGACACCGCAGTCGAGCTTGTCACGGATCTTGTCTGCCGTGTCTCTCAAAGCTGCCGCATCAGCTGCATCACAAGCTGCGATGACAGCCTTTACGCCGCCGATATCCTTTGCGCCGGATACTGCGCTGTCAGCGAAAGAACCTGCCTTAGCCTTCTCGATCTCAGCGAGTTCCTTTTCGAGAGCTTTGACTTCAGAATGAAGAGCATCGATCCTCTCAACGATCTTATCCTTGGGAGTCTTAAGGGCAGCTGCAGCCTCATCAATGAGGTTCCTGTCAGCCTTGTTCATCTCATAGCATCTCTCGCCTGTTACAGCTTCGATCCTTCTGATGCCTGCTGCGATACCGGACTCGGAAACGATCCTGAACTGGCCGATCTGTGCGCTGTTCTTAAGGTGTGTACCACCGCAGAACTCGAGATCGAACGGATTCTCAAATCCGCCTACTGCAACGACTCTTACGACCTCTCCGTACTTCTCGCCGAAGATAGCCGTAGCGCCGAGTTTCTTAGCATCTTCAATTGCAAGGACCTTTGTCTCAACAGGGAGAGCCTGAAGGACAACATCATTTACCATCTCTTCGACCTTAGCGATCTCTTCTGCAGTCATGGCCTGGGAGTTATTGAAGTCGAATCTTAAACGGTCATTGCCTACATAAGAACCTGCCTGCTCAACATGATCGCCCAAGACCTTCTGGAGCGCTGAGAGCAGGATGTGTGTAGCTGTATGGTTCCTTGCGATCGCAAGTCTGTTCTTCTTATCAACTTCGATGCTGACTGTCTCGCCTGTGGATACGCTGCCCTTAACAACCTTAAGAGTATGGAGATACTTGCCCTGGGCATCCTTATCTACTGAGATGACCTCAGCTTCAAAGCCTGCTGTACAGATCTTACCTTCATCGTGGATCTGACCGCCCATCGTAGCGTAAAGAACCGTCTTGTCAGTTACTATGATGATGTCATCGCCTTCGGAGGCACTGTCAACTGACTTGATGCCTTCGTCGTCAGATCTCAGGATATAGATAACCTTTGCATCACACTTGAGGTCATCGTAACCGTCATATTCTGTTGCATTTGAATCCTTGGCAACTTCTTCAGGGATCTCGTTTACGGAAAGTGCGAGATCGCCCTTGGCCTTGGTAGCTGCTCTTGCAGTTTCCTTCTGCTTTTCCATAGCAGCCTTGAAGCCTTCCTCATTTACCTTGAGGCCTTCCTCGGAAGCCATCTCGACTGTGAGCTCTATAGGGAAACCGAATGTATCGTAGAGATAGAAAGCGGAATCGCCGTCGATCTCGGAAGAACCTGCTGCTTTCTTGTCGTCAAGGATCTTCTTGAACTCCTTGATACCGTTCTCAAGAGTGCTCTCGAATCTTGCGATCTCCTTGTCGAGTTCGTTAAGGATGAACTCTCTGTTCTTTGCAAGAAGCGGATAGCTGTCATCGTATACTCTGTCAATATAGATCTTGGCAAGATCAAGGATCTGCGCAGTTGACAAGCCGAGTGTTCTTGCGTGTCTTACTGCACGTCTGATAAGACGTCTTAAAACGTAGCCAGCACCTGCATTGGAAGGAACGAGCTTTGCAGCGTCGCCAATGAGCATAACGCTTGTACGGATATGGTCTGCGAGGACTCTCATTGATCTTGTGAGCTTCTCGTCTGAATCGTACTTAACGCCGGAAGCATTCTCGATAAAAGCGATGGCATCTGTAAAGAGGTCTGTCTTATAAACGTCCTTTGTACCGTTAAGGAATGCGAGGATCCTCTCAAGACCCCAGCCTGTATCAACGTTCTTCTGCTTTAAGGGTGTGAGGTGGCCGTCCTGATGCTTTTCATACTGCATGAAAACGTCATTGCCGATCTCTGTGTACTTGCCGCAGGAGCATCCGGGGCCGCAGTCAGGGCCGCAGTCGGGAACGTCAGCGATATAGAACATCTCACTGTCCGGACCGCAGGGACCGTACTCCAATCCCCACCAGTTGTCATCAGCGCCAAGATAGTAAATGTTCTCGGGCTTGAATCCGGAAGCGATCCTGAACTGAGCGCCTTCCTCGTCTCTGGGAGCATTCTCGTCACCTGCAAATACCGTTGCTGCGAGGTGATCTTTGTCGAATCCGAAAACATCAGTAAGGAGTTCATAACTCCACTTGCATCTTTCTTCCTTGAAGTAGTCACCAAGGCTCCAGCTGCCCATCATCTCAAAGAATGTAACGTGGCTTCTGTCACCTACTGAATCGATATCGTTTGTACGGACACATCCCTGTACATTGCAAAGCCTTGTTCCCAAAGGGTGCTTCTCACCGAGAAGATAAGGCATCAGGGGCTGCATGCCGGCTACGTTAAATAAAACGCCTGTTGATCCGTCAGATACCAGTGAAACGGCACCTACGTCAACGTGACCTCTTTCTATATAAAATTCCTTCCAGGTCTTTCTGAGCTCTTTTGAAGTGAACTGTCTCATCGGGTGCTACTCCTTAATAATAATAAAACTTAGAAATTATAAAACGTTTGATTTCTCTTTGCAATCAGGATTAGATCAGAGCGCGGTAAGTTTTGCCGCACGGGCAGCCTTCCTGATATATTCGCCGTATTCCCTGCAGATCTCCTCATTGTCGATCTCGATATTTACGTCTTCGAATGTCGAGAGCTCGAAAAGGTCCGTGTAGAGTGTCGGTGCAAGTCCTGTCGTAACGCTTATCTTCAGTATTCCCTTATCAAGCTTGGTGTCATCGGCGATCCTGACCTTGTCGCTTACCTTGGAACTGAACGCGCCATAGGCCTTAAGAACGTCTTTTCGCGTCTTGCCGTTTATCGTGATCCCGAGCTGGATCATCCTGCTGCTCGAGAAGGCCGACAATGAGTTGTTGATGAAGTCCTTAAGCTCCTGATTTCTCATTCTCTCGTTCTTGTAGTCAACATAAAGATGCTTGTCATCAAGGACCGAGATCGAAGCTATGCGGTCTACCCTGTAACGTCTTAAAGCCTTCGTGAGTGTATGGTCCCTCTCAAGGCCCCCGGACTCCTCGTTATCGATCGCTATCAGGTAATAGCAGTTATTCTCCCAGTCAAGCGCCATCGGCGATACGGTCTTATCAGTCTTCTCAGTAAGGCTCTTGCCCAGCATGTAACCGTAAGAGATCTTCAAAGCGCGGCTCTCCTCGATGCCGCTCCTGATGTTGTTCAAGAGAAGAATGCTCTTTCTGTCCATCTTCTCGTAGTGGGGATAAAGTGCCCTGTTCTGATAGCCTTCAGGGAAATATGTAGGAAACATCTTGATGATCTTCTCACACAGGTCCGAATCGACGAAGGTCGTTGTGCTTATCGCATCAACAATGAGTCTTGCCTCGTCTATAAGGATCTCGTCCTTAAGCTCGGATCTCCTGTATTTCTTGCCTTCCGTATAGATCCAGTCGCTGTCTTTTGTCTGTCCGGATTTCTGCACATATTCGTTGATCTTGCTGATGTCGGCATAGATGGATTTGCGCTCGAAAGTAGTACCGGTATTCTCCTCGAGATATGAGATCAGTTCGCTTACGGACACCGCCTCTTTACCGCCTTCGGCACTTACCCGGTTCTTGAAATAATCGTATATGAACAGGATCTTGAGTTTTGATAATTCACTGTTTGCCATAAGTCTCGCCTCCGGAAGTTTTCAGATGAAATAATAGTACCATTATATGTACTTTTGGTTAAGTGCAGCATTGATTTGTTTACAGGTGTCTTGAGACTTTGCAGGCAAACGCGCCAATAACACTGAAAAAACACTCATTTTATCCCCAAATCAGCCCCTGACCGTGATAGAATGGTAAGACTTTTATTGTTTAGAGGGTGTTTATAAAGTGAGAACTATTAATGATCTCGGCTTTGCGGTGCCGGATATCCTTATTCCGCAACAAGGAACAGACTTCAAGAAATGGGCAGTAATCGCCTGCGATCAATATACTTCAGAACCTGAATACTGGGACAGCTGCGAGAAAGAGGTCGGAGATGCTCCTTCCACATTGAATCTCGTTCTTCCCGAAGTTTATCTCGGAAAAGAGAAAGAGACCGAGAAGCTCGGTTCCATCGCTGAAACAGCAAGAAAATACTTGGATGAAGGCATTCTCTCCGGCCTCGGCACAGGCTTCATCCTGACCGACAGAGCAACTGAGCTCCACCCTTCAAGAAAGGGTCTCATGGCTGCCATAGACCTCGAAGGCTACAGCTTCGAACCCGGCAACAAGAATATCTGCAGGGCAACCGAAGGCACAGTCCTCTCGAGAATTCCTCCGAGAGTAAGGATCAGGGCAAATTCGCCTCTGGAACTTCCGCATATCATGATCCTCATCGATGACCCCAAGGGCTTAACGATCGAGAAGGCATTCGAGATGGCAAAAGAAGAAGGCTTAAAGCCTTTGTATGACACTGATCTCATGCTCGGTTCAGGTCACATCTCAGGAACATTCATTCCTGACGGCACGCCCATCGCAGAGTCAATAATCGCAGGCCTTTCAAAGCTTAAGGCTGATAACTCCGACGGTCTTTTGTTCCTTGTCGGAGACGGCAACCACTCCCTGGCTTCCGCTAAGGCTCACTGGGAGAACATAAGAGAGAATCTTTCCGATGAGGAGAAGCTCAGCCACCCTGCAAGATATGCACTCGCAGAGATCGTAAACATTCACGACAAGGGCCTTGATTTCGAGCCCATCCACAGAGTCGTATTCAATATCTCAGGCGAGGAATTCATCGCTAAGGCTAAGGAATATTTCAAGGATAACGGCATCGTCATTAACGGTTCTGATGAAGGACTTCAGACATTTGTTGTCGTTACGGAAGGTGCTGAAGACGTCAAAGTGTCTTTGGCTAATCCTCCCCACACCCTGGCCGTCGGTTCCGTTCAGATGATGATAGACAGCCTGGGTCTTGAGTGCGATTACATCCACGGCGAAGACTCCGTAAGGAAGCTTGCAGCATCAGGCAATACGGGAATCCTCGTACCTGCAATCAGCAAAGATACTTTCTTCTCTACTGTCGAGAAGGAAGGCGTATTCCCCAGAAAGACATTCTCTATGGGCGAAGCATTTGAGAAGAGATTTTATCTTGAGGCAAAGAAGATCGAATAATGGATCCTGAGAACGAATCGTTAAATGAGAAGAAAACAGTCTGCATCATAGGATCCGGTCTGTCGGGCCTTACCTGCGGAATGAAGCTTGCAAAGGCAGGCTTCAATGTTACTGTCGTTGAGGAGCTTGCTTCTCCCGGCGGTCTTCTTGCTTATACCAGGATCGGAAGAGAATATTTAGAGCTCCTCCCTCACCATTTGAGAAAGAGCGACAAGGCTTTGCTCGCGCTCTCGAAAGAGATGGGCGTTGACGATAAGATCTCCTGGTTCGATTCGGCATGGTCAGGCAAAGCATCCCACCGCAAGGTCGGTTACTATGAGGGCGGCTTTGCATGCCTTATCACAAGCCTCATGCAGGCTATAACGGATAACGGCGGAAAGATCTGCTATTCAACTACGGTCGCTGAGATCTCAAGACTCAGCAACGGCCTTTACAGGACAAGCTGCATCCTCTCGAACTCCACAAGAGTCGTCATAGACAGCACTTATGTTGTTTTTACCGGCTCTTGCAGAACATTCGTAAACGTAAGCCACGGACTTCCGATCCCGCTTGATGTCAGAGATATCCTCATGAACGTCACATACAGTGCGAAGATCACTGCCATGATGGTAATGAAGCATGAGGTTTCCCAGATGTTCTATCAGGTACCGCCTGCAGATTCGGGACTTCCTTTCAAGGCTATAATCAACCATACAAGCGCTTTCCGCGACCGCAGTTACGGCGGTTCTGTCGTATATCTTGTCGGTTCCTGTTCGATCACCGATGCACTCTGGATCGATTCGGATGCCGAGATCATGCTCAAATATTTCGCAGGCCTGCGCAAGCTCTATCCTTCGCTCCGCAAGTCCGACGTCAAATCATGGCGTCTTACCAAGACGAGATATGCGCTCACAACGCAGTATCCTGAGATCGATCTTACAAATCCCTGCGAGAATCTCTATGTATGCTCAACGGGTCTTACTAAATTTGCTACAACTGACACTCCCGAGAACCATATGGACTCGGTCGTAAGTCTCGCGGGAAAGATCAGTTCCGAGATCATCAGATCTTACGAGGATTCACTTGTAAGAAAAACTGAAGCGGCTCCGGTAACTGAACTTAATGCCCAGGAAATAATAAACAAAGATTCATTTGAAGGAGTTCTGTCATGAGTAAGGTTTTCGAGGATTCCAGATTCGGGCCTACATCACCTCTGCGTTATTTTCTGTTCTTATTACCATTTGCTATAGCAACGATGCTCGGTGTGTTCACCATGGGGAGCAAGGATACGGCACCCTGCCTCTGGTGGGCTTTTTTCCTTATGCTCATTGGTATCGTTACACTTCCTCTCGCGACCAAGCTCTGGGAGAATTTCTCATCAGGAGGCTTTTTCCTGTCACAGGCAATGGGCCTCATATTTACAAGCCTTGTATTGTGGACACTGATCCACATTAAGATATTCAGGCTGAATGTCTTTTGCATCTTATTATCAGCACTCATAGTGGCCGCTTGCTGCTACATACCGAAGACATTCAGGCAGTCTCTTATAAAGAAATTAAACAGCAGAGGCTTTGTCGAAGCCGCTGTGATCGAAGAGACAGTCTTCCTCGTTGTCTTTATCCTCATGTGCTATTTCAAGGGCTTCCTCCCTGACATCAACGGCCAGGAGAAGTTCATGGATTACGGCTTCATCATGTCGATGCTCAGGAACGATAAGCTCCCTGCCAACGACATGTGGCTTTCCGGAAAATCGATCAACTACTATTACTTCGGCCAGTATATCTGGGCAGTCGTTGTAAAGGCTACGGGCGTTAATCCCGGCATCGGCTACAATCTCGCTATGTGCTCCGCTACGGCTATTCCGTTCGGAATGAGCTTTGCTATCGGCAAGTTCCTTATCGAGGCATCTTCCCAGAGGGGCTTTATGGACAACAAGATCGTCAAGTACGTTGCAGGCTTATTCACGGGCTGCGCAGTCTCATTGTGGGGCAATTCGCACTCCTTCTTCTACGACGAGAACAGCATCGGCAACGGACTTCTTACAACATTCAGAAATTGGGGCAACGACGTCGGCAGAACAGACGGTTTCTTCTATCCTGACAGTACGAGGTTCATCGGATGGAACCCTGAGATCGAGATAAACGGAGGAGATCACACGATCCACGAATTTCCCTTTTATTCCTATCTCGTAGGCGACCTTCATGCTCACGTCATCTCGATGATGATAGTACTTCTCATAACGGCGATCCTCCTGTCACTCATAAGCTCAGTGAAGCTCCCGTCAAAAGAGGAGATCGGCATCGTTCCCGACCTTAACAACTTAAGTTCGGAGCATTCGAGATTAGTTCCTGAAGTAAAGTCTTCCATAAGTCTCCATCTCGTTCTGTGCGCTGTCCTTTTGGGATGTGCCCAGATGACAAACTATTGGGACTTCCTTATCTATTTCATTTACTGTGCGATGGCTTTGCTGATCGTTAATACGATCAAAACGCCCAAATTCGCTAATCCTCTGGGAATCGTCGTATTCGTCGTAAATGTCGGCGGAATACTCCTGATCTACCTCTCACAGGGAAGCAATCCTCTTGTGCTCTACGCTCTTGAAGCATTGCTCATGGTAGCGGCATTCCTGTTCTGTGTAGTAAATCCTTCGGCTCTCCCGAGGACATCCTTCCAGATGAGTTTCCTGTTCACTTTTGCTACGCTCACGGCGCTCTCGTTCAACCTGAACTTCGACATGATCTCCAATTCCTTGGGCAAGGTCAAGAACCATTCGCCGTTGTATCAGCTCTACATCCTGTACGGCACACACGTAATAATCTGCGTCGTCTTCTTTATTATTGTTTTCGCAACAAAGAATTATATGTTCGTATCCTCAGCAAAGGCCAAGAAGATGAGCGGCGCTGCACCTGTTATCGGCGACAGCAATACTTATAACAATCCGGTACAGGCGTTCTTTGCACAGCGCAACCTCATCGATATCTTCGTATGCGGAATGACCGTGGTAGGCCTCATGATGATCATCGCGCCTGAGATCTTCTACGTAAGAGACATCTATACATCAGGATATCTCCGTTCGAATACGATGTTTAAGTTCTGCTTTGCGGCATTCATCATCCTTTCTGTTGCAATGATCTATTCTGTCGTAAGACTTTTATGGTTCGTTAAAAAGGACGGCAGGTATTCCAGCGCTCTGTTTGCCGTTGCGATAGTATTTGCGCTCATGCTCTTCGTACCTGCCCATTACACCATGGCATCATTGAAGCAGCGCTGCGGACAGGATCTTAAGAAAGAGGACTATAAAGGCATCGACGGTACGGCTTATCTCAGTTACCATGCTTCCAATCAGGTATCACAGAATTACGGCGGAAACCTCATGTCATATAAATATTGCATCGACTGGTTCAACTCTGAGGTTAAGGGCGATCCGGTCATCTGCGAAGCTTACGGAGACAGCTATACAGACAGCTGCATTATCTCAGCTTACACAGGACTTCCCACGGTCTTCGGATGGCAGACACATGAGTGGCTCTGGAGATTCCACGGCATCGTTGACAAGGAACAGGATCTTCTTGTCTCAGATCCCGACCATGATGTATTTACGCTTTACATTAATCCGAGACATGAAGATATAAATACTGTCTACTTCAGCGAATCACCTGAAGCGATCCAGGAGATCATCGACAAGTATCAGATCGAATATATCATTATCGGTGATATGGAGCGTTTGAAGTTCGGTTATGACAATACATATGTCATCTCACAGTTAGGCACTCCGGTCTTCTCTTATGACACGCTCACGGTCTATAAGGTAACACCGGGCGCTGTTGCCTGACCTTATACCTCGGGAAGTTCTGCCTTAGGATCGATCTTTACTACAGAGGGCTTCGTGCCCTCTCCTTCATCATAGGTCAATTCTCCGCACAAGAGAGCTATGGGACACTTTATCCTGCTCCCGTATTTGCCGTCTCCCGCAAGAGGGTGCTTCCTGGAAGCAAACTGAGTTCTTATCTGGTGAGTGCGTCCCGTATCAAGTGTCACGGTTACATAGGACAGATCCTTTTCTTCGTTATAAGACAGGACCTTATAGCTTAATCTTGCTTCCTTTACGCCTTTTCTCATGCGCTTTACGGGGAATGTCCTGTTGCTTCTCGAGTCGTGGAAAAGAAGGTCTTCCATAATGCCCTCTTCATTTTCCATCTTTCCCTGGCATACGAGGAAATATCTTTTGTCTGTTATCCTTATTCTCTTGCCCGAATCTGCCGCTGCGATTATTCCCGGAACAGGAACATCAAGCCTTGAAAGGCATGACATGCCGGAAGGAGCGAGCTTCTCGCTGTCCTCCCCTCTTTCCTTATAAAGGATCTGATATCCTTTGCCTTCAGCCAAGATCTTTGTCATATATCAGCAGATAAACATCGAGATATTCTCGCGCCCGCCGTCAAGGAATACCTCAACGGTGCCTACATCTTCTATAACGCTTATCTCGGGACATTCCCTGTAAGCCTTGTCGAACATGGTCCGCCCTTCGAAGGATATCCTCAGTCTTCCTGAAGCGTATGTCACGAACCTGCTCTCCTTTATCTGCCTGCTCTTAAACTCCCTGACGGGATTAAGGCACAGCTCGCCCTTCCTCGATAAGTACATCTCGCGGGGAAGGCTTATGGCAGATGAGTTCATCTTCATCGAGAACATCCATGCCATGATTATCCTCCTGCCCTCGCTGTCTTCGCAGGTCACGGGATTAAGGAAATCGGTTCCGGTATCCACCGGTTTGAAAGGCTCTTTATCGTCATCGAAAACAAAAGCCCCGCCGTCATAATCGCCTGTGGCAAACAATACTTTGGTAGGAAGATGCTTTTCGCTCTGGATGATAAAGACCCATTTGCCGTCGACTTCAACTAACTGGGGCACTTCGATGACGCTGCCGTACCGGCCGTCAGTTATGAGTTCACCCATAAACTTCCAGTCAGTCAGATCTTTTGACTCATACTGAAGGACCCTTGCGATACCGTCTTTTCCGGCTCCCACGAGCATCCTGAATCCGCTGCCGAAGCGGAATACAAAAGGTTCCCTGAATTTGCCCCCTTCTTCATAAGGATTGGTTAAAACAGGATTGCCGGAGCACTTTTCAAAGCAGACGCCGTCCTCGGAATATGCGGCGCAGATGACTTCGCTGCCGTCTGATAAGGACGCATTGTAAAACAGCCAGAGCTTTCCGTCATGAACGATGGCAGAGCCTGAATTGCAGCTTGCTTCGTCTTCAGGACTTATCGCAACCGGGCGTTCCTCCCACGTTACCAGATCTTCAGACACCGCATGTCCCCAGTGCATGAGGCCGTATCTCGGAAGATACGGATTTAACTGGTAGAACAGGTGATATCTATCTTTGAAATAAACAAGACCGCAGGGATTACCCAGCCAACCTTCTTTTCTTGAATAATGGTATTTCACTGGTCTAACCTCTGCGGCCTGAAATTCTAAATATTTGTTCCGTTATCAGCCGAGCTCTAAGAGCGATACCTTGAGGACGCCCTCGGCCTTGGAAAGCTCGTCGATGATCTCCTGGGATACAGGCTGATCGATAGCAACGAATGCCTGAGCATGCGGGTTGTCAGAACCGTCCTGGTTCTTTCTTCCCCAATGCATGGAAGCGATGTTGATGTTGTGTGATCCGAGGATCGTAGCGATTCTTCCGATAACGCCCGGAACGTCGTTGTTCTTAAGAGCGAGAACTGTGTTGGACAGAGGACAGTTCATCTCGTAACCGAAGAAAGAAACGATAACCTCTGTGTCAGGTCCGAATACGGTACCGTTGATCTTAAGCTCTCTGCCATCCTCTGTAACGAACTTAACGTTGATAAGGTTGTTGTATTTCTGGATGGATTCAGTCTTTGTCTCAACAACTTCAATGCCTGTCTCAGCCATGCACTCCTGAGCATTTACGTAAGAAACGTGATCGTTGCCCATGCCCTTCAAAAGGCCCATCATGAGTGAGAGTGTGATGATACCTGTGCCGGAGCTCTCAGCAAGCTCGCCTCTGTATCTTACTTCTACCTTAGAGATAGGTGTAGCTTCAGCCTGGAAATACATGCGGCCGATCTTCTCAGCGAGTGAGCAGTAAGGCTTGATGTCTTCGATGCTGCCGGAGAACTGGGGCATATTGATAGCTGCAACGAGTTCGCCCTTCAAAGCGCCGTCGATGAGTTCAACGATTCCCTGACCTACCTTGGCTGTAGCTTCAACAGTGGAAGCACCGAGGTGAGGTGTGATGTAGCAGTGGGGAGCGTGGAGAAGAACGTTATCGTACTCCTGCTCGCCGGGTGCCTTGTTGTAGGAAGGCTCCTTATCGAAAACGTCGATTGCAGCTGCAGCAACCTGGCCTTCAGCCAAAGCGTCAGCGAGGTCCTGCTCGTTTACGAGACCGCCTCTTGCAGCATTTACGATCCTGACTCCTCTCTTGCACTTATAGAGCTGCTCCTTGGAAAGGATTCCGTATGTTTCCTTTGTCTTAGGTGTATGAAGTGTGATGAGATCGCACTGGGGAAGGAGCTCGTCAAGAGTCTTGCATCTTGTAACTCCGAGCTTGTCGAACTTCTCCTGGGGTACATAAGGATCGTAAGCTACTACGTTCATGCCTACACCCTTGAGCTTTCTGGATACGATGGAACCGATACGGCCAAGACCGATAACACCTGCTGTCTTGCCTTCGAGCTCGATTCCTACCCAGTTGCCGCGTCTGAAGTCACCGTTGTGTACGCCCTCATTAGCTGTGCAGAGGTTACGGAAGATGGAGAATGCGTGGCCTACTGCGAGCTCACCTGCTGCCATGTTGTTGGCTGTAGGTGTGTTAAGAGCGATAACGCCGTGTTCTGTACAAGCCTTAACGTCGATGTTATCGATACCTGTTCCGGCTCTGCCTACTGCCTTGAGGCAGTCTGCGTTATTCAAAAGAGTCTCATTGATCTTTGTTGCTGATCTTACGATGATCGCATCAAAGCCCTTGATGTACTGTTCGATCTCTTCCTGGGAATGGCCGAGATATTCTTCAACCTCATAGCCTCTGTCTCTCAGGTACTGAACGCTCTCTTCAGCAATGCTCTCTGTGATAAGGATCTTCATTTTTGGTTCCCCCCGTGATTTATAATGCGTAATTTAATTTCAAGCTTTAGCCTTAAGCTCATCGATCGTGGCCTTGAGGTCACTTAAGTAAGTCTTAAGTTCTTCTTCTGTAAGATCACCCATGTGAGCGATTCTGAAGGTCTTGTCCTTCAAAGGACCATAACCGTTGCTCATGAGGTAACCCTTCTCTCCCATAGCCTTGATAAGGTCTGATGTAGGGATTCCCGTTGTATTTGTTACACAGGTAACCGTAACAGAAAGGTTCTCGGGATTGGAGTAGAGTTCGCAGTTCTCTCTTGCCCAGTCCTGAGCGATCTTTGCAAGTCTTACGTGCTTCTGATATCTGTTCTCAACACCTTCGGCAAGGATCTTGTCGAGCTGGTAATCAAGAGCAAACATATGTGACTCGGAAGGTGTTGAAGGATACTGATAGGGCTTCTCCTTAACGAACTTGACGAGTTCGAGATAGTCGAAGTAAAGACCTCTGTTCTCTACTGTCTCAGCCTTCTTGATAGCCTTGTCTGATACGGAAGCGATTGCCATTCCCGGAGGAAGTCCCAGACACTTCTGTGTTGATGTGATGCAGACGTCGATACCGAGCTCATCTACAGGGATATAGTCGCCTGCCATTGATGAGACTGCGTCAACGCATACGATGACATCAGGATATTTCTTATAGACTTCAGCGAGCTTATCCATGGGATTGTGGATACCTGTTGATGTCTCGTTCTGTGTGATAGTGATAAGGTCATACTTGCCTGTGGAGAGTGCTTCTTCAAGCATCTCGGGTGTTGTAGGCTGACCGAGCTCAGACTCGAAAAGATCTGCTGCGATGCCGTTGGATGTGCACATCTTGTGCCATCTCTTACCGAATGCACCGATCGAGAAAACTGCCGCTCTTGTCTTTGTGAAGCTTCTTACGGCACCTTCCATAAGACCACTGCCTGATGACGTTGATAAAACGATAGTGTTATTGGTCATCATTACCTTCTGGAGCTTCTCGGAGATAGACTGCTGAAGAGCGGACATATCCTTGGTTCTGTGTCCGATCATGGGAGTAGACATCTTCTCCAGTACATCCTGTGAAACCTCGATAGGTCCAGGTATGAACAGTTTCTTATGCATGTTATAAACCCTCTTTTCGCGCGTTATTATTAGAGCAATAGCATTATATACTTGAATCTTACTTTTTTGTTACAAAATGAGTTGACTAAATAGCCAAAAAACAAGCCGCCTGCCGTGAAATACACAGCAGGCGGTCTGATTGTTTTATGTAATGATTTTCGCTTGTGGGCGATCAGGTGAGGTGAATGGAACTGTTGACCTCATTCTGAGTGGTCGTTGTGGCGCCTGAAGTCTCACCGCCGCCTGTTGTCGAACCACCGGCATTCCATGTGGGCGGGATCTCACCTGTGATTACTCCGAGAGGAGGCAGAAGGAGTCTGTCATCCGGGTTAGGACCGGAGTAGGATGAAGGATCAAGTTTGTTGTATGTAAGGATCGTGTTGATCCTCGTATCTCTGTTATCCTTGATATCGATTCCGTATACGTAATGGAATACGTCCCACCATGTTCTGTATCCGATATAATCCGAGAACCAGAAGTATCCGATAGGAGCAGAAGGATCCGGGAGAGTTGCCTGTGTAGTAGTTGTCGTAGGAGGCAGTGTGCTCTCTGTTGTTGTAGATTCAGTAGTTGATTCAACCGGCTTCTTGCCCTTGCTGCAGCCCTTTGCAATGAGGGAAATAACAACGATGATGCAGATCAGGAGGATTGCAAGGAAAGCAATGAACATATAACCGTTGCGGTTGAGCTTCATCTTCTTTCCGCCGCCGTTGCCGCCGTTGCCGCCATTGCCGCTCTTGCCTGCTGCAGGAGCCGGACGCGGTGCACTGTTCTGAGGCTTGCTGATGTTGTTCGGGCCTGAACCGGAAGGTCTGTAGGAAGTCTGTCCGGGATTCGTGTACTGAGCCTGCTGTACAGGATCAGGCATTGCAGGCTGCTGAGGCTCTGCAGGTGCACTGCTGTAACCGTATGTCTGCTCGCCGCCGTAAACCTGGCCGCTGTCATCAACGCCGAGGATATTGTTGAACCACTCTTCGTCTAATGAAGAAGACGACGATGCAGATGCCTGAGGCTGCGAATAATCTTCGCCGAATCCCTGCTGAGGCTGTGCTGAATAGTTATTATACCCGCCCTGAGGTACATTCTGCTGATAGTACTGACCGGCATTGGGATCCTGATATCCCCCCTGGGGATAATCGCCAAAGCCGCTCTGCGGAGCCTGGTCATAACCCGGAACGTATCCGTTGCCAGCATTTCCGTAATCAGGATATCCGTTGTTATCCATTGGTACACCTCCCTGCATGTCTACAGTCTGATTGCCATATCCGTAAGTTCCATAACTACTCTGATCAGCCGTTGAGAAAGCTTCTGCACCGTATGGCTGATAAGGCGGAACTTCGGAAGGCGCTTCAGTGCCTGCATAATCCCCATATACAGAAGCATTATTGAAAGGTTCAGAGATGTTCTGTTCTGAACCTACAGCATTTACCGGGTTGTTGTAATTATCGGAATCGTAAAGCGGCATCTGAGGAATGTCGTCTGCCTTGACCTTGGGTGCTTCTTCTGCGCCCGTAGCGAAAGTTGCTTCGCCGAACGGAAGGATGATGTCATCCTGTGAAGGTGCAACGGCATTTACCTGAGGAACAACCTCTTCGATGATGGGAGCTGCTGCTTCAGTTACTTGTGCAGGAGCTACCTCGGGTGCCTTTACTTCCGGCTTCTCGACCTCAGGGAAATCAACATCAAGCTTGTCTTCTTCCTTGAGTTCGGGCTTATCTTCGTTGATCTCATATTCAGGAACGGGTATTGAAGATACCTCCTCGGAAGGAACGGGCTCTGCCTTGGGAGCTACATCCTCACCGAATACGAGAGGTGCTGTATTCTTAAGTTCCTGAGCACTGTTCTTGCCATAAGGATCGAATATATCTTCAACGCCGGTTGAAGCATCAGATGAACCTGCGTCAACCTTAACCTCGCCGGGCGCGAAAACGATCTCTTCAGGCTTATTGACTACTGCCGGTGCCGGCGGAATGACTACAGGAGCTTCAGGAATGACCGGAGCAGCGGGTGCTGCAGGAGCAACGGGAATTACAGGTGCTGCAGGAGCAACGGGAATTACGGGTGCTGCAGGAGCTGCAGGTACTACCGGCTCTTCCTTAAGGTCAGTGAACAAAGTCTCCTTCGATGCTGCCTTGTTAGATTCATTGATCGCCTGGGCAAGGATTCCTGAACCGCTTGCACCGAACAGGAGCGAGTTGATATCTGATACCGGCTTCGTCGGTGAATCATCGGAATTATCAAGTGTGAACGCTGTCTTGGAAACAGTTTCCATAGCGGGAGCCTTCTCAGGTTCTGCTGCCTTGGGCGCTGCCGATACAGAAGCTTCGTCGATATTGAAAACGAACGGTGAATCTGCGATCGCTGCTTCCTCAGCCTTTGCTGCAGCTGCGGAATCGCTCTGTGCAGCTTCCTTCATCTCGCCGAAGATCTTCTTCATTGCATCTTCTGCAGAGAGCTCTTCAACGGGTTCCTTCTTGTCAGGGAACTCGGGAGCAGCTTCAGGGATCTTCTGTGCCTGAGTCTGGATCTTATCACCGAAAGAGATGCTGCCGTCAGAAGGTGCTGCCTCTGTATCGGGAACAACAACGGGAGCGTCAGGTGTGAGGCTTACAAAACCTGCATCTGCGATAGCCTTTGCTGCTGCACCGACCATGCCGCCTTCAACCGTGGACTCCAGAAGTTCATGGCTCTCGCTGTCGTAATCGTCCTTTTTCTTCTTTCTGCCGAAAAGGCCTCTCTTCTCTTCCTTCGTAACGCTCTCAACGAATGAGATCGAGATCTGCATAGGTGTGTTGGGCATTCTTGCGGAGGCCTGTGTAAGTATAAGTCCTGCAGCGTCGCACTGGTCTTCTGCATCTGTGAGGATCCTTAAGATCTCCCTCTGGCCCAATGCATCGTAGATTGCCTTGTTGCAAAGGATGATGCAGTCATCGGGTGTGAGTGTGAAGAAGTTAGACCAGAGAGCATTAGCTGTCTTGGATGAGCAATAGTACTGGAAGTCACCTACTCTGTTGCCGTAAGCATCGATGGGCTCCATCGGGATGCCTGCGTCAGTAAGAGGGAACATCGTGTCGTCTCTGTAAAGGAATGCAAGACCGCCGCCGATAGTAACAGCGAATGCCTCGGAATCCCTGACGATAACGCCGGAGAAGTAAGGGTCTCTTACCTCGTTGTCTATAAGCTTTGTTGTTCCTGCAACTTCAACTGCGGTCGAAAGGAACTTCTCGATCATGGCATCGATCTCTTTATGACCGCTCTTGACTTCATTGCAGAGGCCGCGGAGCTGAGGTTCAAACGGCGGAATAGTTCCGGGCTCAAAGCCTTCTATCGTGGGATGTGTAAAGAGCGAGAAGAAAAAGCCTCTCTCATCTTTGTCGATTGTAATATCAGCCTGTCTGGTCTCTCTCTTTCCGCAGAGTCTGCCGTCAAGATAGAATGCATCAGTAAGCGAGCTGGAAGGAAAATAACGCGCTGTAAGCGTGCTTGCAAGCCTTGTTAAGGTAGCCATGAGCCGTCCTCCGTATAAATATTCAGGTTAATTATAACACAACGATTATTTTCTCAAGCATATTATATAAAATTTAATTAAATGGTAATTTTCTCGAAAACGCCCTAAAATAAAGCCCCGCGGGCTTTTTTACCCGCGGGGCGTCTGGTGTAATTCTGTGGCAGCGCTCAGCTTAAGAGCTTTTCCATGTTATTTCTGATCTGCGGGAACGTTCCCGTAAGGGAATCAAGATATGCCGTATGGATCTCTTTTTCCGATTTGTTCGGGAACTTTGCATGCATGTCCTCCATGGTCTGCTGTGTCCAGACATAACCCATGCCGTACTTTGCATAGTAGCCCGGATCTGTGACGAGCAGCGTATAGTACTTCTTGAACGACTTCTCCGTAACAGAAAAACCGAACTTCTTGAAATAATCCACGCACTGCTTCAAAGACCAGTTCTCAACATGAATGCCGTAATCGACCCTGGTGCTGATAAGGAGCGACAGGTTTGATTCATAGCTTACAAGCTTAGTAGCGTCGGTAACGCCGTTGCCTGAGAAGTACCTCATGGAGTAATTCTCGACATAGACAGCCCAGCCTTCGGAATAGCCTGTTGAAACCGACAGATACATGTACGGATGATTAGTGTGAGCCCTCGTATAAAGTGACTGGAACATGTGTCCGGGGTAAGCCTCGTGAGCGACCGTAACGCCGAAGTCCTTATCGGAATCCGCACTCTTGTGGTTGATAATGATCAGATTGGCATTGAAGTTATCGAGATGGTAACCCAAGTATGCCGCAGGAGAGAAGTTATCTTCGAATACCTTCGGAACGTCCATCGTGTAATACTCATGAGGCGGGATCTGAGGGAATTCGTTCTTTACAGCTTCACGGAGGAAATCAAGGTTCTGCTCCAGTGAGCCCTTGGAATACTTGTGGTTCACATATTCCGAATACCAGGAATTTCCGGATGTCGCGATCTTCGTATAATCGTCGTAAACGTACTTGATCCTCTTTTCGAGAGCATCGATGCTCTCCTGAGTGCTTGCGCTGTTATTCGTCATGATCCTTGTGAGCATTGCATAATAAGCGTCTCCGCCCTTGAATTCGCAAAGGCCCTGGTCTTTTCCGCCTGAGCCCTTAAGAGCTCTCATCCTTCTGGCGCATTCTTCAAATTCAGGGAATGCGACTTCCTTCATGGCCTTCTCGTGCTCTTTAATAAGCCTGCTCTTGTCACTTGCGGAAAGCCCCTTGATGTTGTCCAGGCGCTCCTCAAATGAATCGTAAAGGAAGCAGTCATCCTTCTGCTTGACCAGGTTGTCGAATGATTTGGCAGCCTCTTCATAACTGTCGTCAGATGAAGCAAAACCAAGCCTTACACGCTCTTCTTCATACTCGCACATCAGGTCATAATACCTGTCGAGATCCTTGACCAGTTCGATGTACTTCTCGGCATCCTCGACTGTATCGAATGAATAGACATCCAGGATGAATAATATCTCTGACTGAGGTCCTACAAGATAATTGAAGATCATCGTGTAGTATTTGAATGCCGTGTACGAATAGCCGTAAATGCTCTCCTCGATATCGTAGACGAGCTTATCGTAGCAGAGCCTGTCGTCACCCTGAAGGGAATTGTAATTGATCTTCAGAAGTTTATCGAGCTGCTGCTGATAGAACTGCTTCTCGGCAGGATACTGGTCAACAGTAGTGAAGTCGCCCCATGTGGCCTTCTTGATGTCGAAGCCGAATTTTCCGGGGTTCTCGAAAAGTATCTCGACATCAGCATAGCTGGTGATCTCGTGATGAAGGATATTATTCTCAACCTCCGAGAGAAGCTTTACCGCTTCACTTCCGCTTACGTTTCCCGGCGCATGGTCGGGATGGACTTCCTTAAAGGATGCGACATGATCCGGATATGTAAGCTTATCCGCAGTTACAGGACCGCCTGAAGGACCCGTTGTCGGATCTGTTGTGGGGTCTGTTGTCGGATCGGCCGTGGGATCTGTCGCAGGATCCGTAAAGCCTGTGGGGTCGCTTTGTCCGTACTCGATCTTGTTGCCTTTGTCGGTCTCTCTTCCGCTGTGTCTCGGAGCACCTCCGACGCAGCTTGCAAGGGACATTACGACAGCAATGCAGCACAACAGTGCTGTCAGTTTAACTGATTTCTTTTTCATTTATTCATCTCCTCTATCCTTTTCCATAACACGACATCTCCCCAAGACGCCATCTAGAATTATATCATGAATTACTGATGATTTCTCACTCGTCAGAGTCTTCCTGAAATGCAAAACCGGATATTATCTCGTTCTGGATCTCCTCGACCTTCTCCTTTACGGCTTCGTAGTCGATGTCTCCCTTGGCATCTCTCGGGAATGTCGCAAAGAACGTGATCTCTGAGGGTCTCATTGCTTCATGGAGCGTCAGTTCGCATTCTGACTTTATGCGGTCCCTCAGATCTTCCATCATGGCATTATCGAAGAAGTATTCCTCATTCGGCACAACAGCCGTGACAATGGCAGAGCCCTCAGGCTTCTCAATGACTACGGTACAGGATTCAACGACGCCTTCTGTCATCTGGACAGCCTCATCGACCTTGCCGGGATATACGGGAAAGCTGTTGATCCTTATCTCACGCCTTGCGTTTGCAACGATGTAGAACATCTTGTTTCCGTCCTGCTTTCCGATGTTTCCCGTGAAATACCAGATCCTTCCGTCCGGAAGCTTCCTGTATTTTCCGTTACCTGTTCCCGTGCTGTTCGGGCCAGCAAATTTATTGACCGGTGAATATACGATTATCTCTCCTTCGGCACCTTCAGGCACATCAAGACCAGTCGAAGCGTCAGCTACCCTCATCAGAACACCGGGCAGCGGGAATCCGAGAAGCCTGTCACTTTGCAGATCTGACGGTCCGTATGCGTAAGTCAGAAGCTCATCGCAGCCTGTGACCGAACATACGGAAAGCTTCTTTCCCGAAGACTGGGCGATCTCAAAGAGCATAGCTTTCTGGCTGCTCGTAAGAAGACCGCCTCCTACGATTATCCTGTCAACGCTCTTCAGGATATCAGAACGTCCTCCGACCTTATTGATCGATGCAACGGAGCTGTTGTAACCGATAAGAACATCAGGTTTATAACGCTTTATGGCAAAGAAGATCTTGTCCGCATCGTACCATGTGAAGATCAGGACCGTCTGTCCGCACGACAGGATGCTATGGATCCCGACCGCAAATCCGAAAGCAAAGCAGGTCTCATTAAGGCAGAGCATCCTCGCGGGCTTGCCCGTCAGATCTTCATTTGCCTTAAAGACCATTTCATTCAGATTGGCCGATATGTTCAGGTTCTTTGCGGTAAATTCAGCTGCGCGGCATTCGGCAAGAACGCTCGGGAACAGATAAAGAACCGTTCTGTTATTGTCTCTGTCGTGGATCAGGTTCTCCGGATCGGACATGTTATCCGTAAGGCTGACAACGTCTTTCCAATATACCAGTTTTATGCCTTCCGGAACATTTTTAGGCTTCGGCGTGTCATAGCTTCCCAAAGGATAAAAACGGACTGTGAACTTATATATCCCGTTCGTCATTTCCGTGTATTTGGCGATAACAACGGTCTTGATGCCCGTCTCCTTCAATACCTGTGAATAGTTGAGATACTGGTTGCAGCTCATAACGCAGAACTTCGCCCCTACGCAGTTTGCATATCCTGCAAAATACTCGGTCGAAAGATTCGGAACGCAGAGCGCCGCAGAAGCGCCGATCTTGTCGAGCGCATAAACACTGATGATATTGAGGGTGTTGTTGCCCATCGCAATCATTACGACATCACCCTTTTTGACGCCGAGATTCTTCCACGCGGAAGCTGCCTCGTCGATCTTCTCCAGAAGCGTAGAATAAAGTATCTTCGTCGCACCGTATTCGACCGCTACCCTGTCAGGATACCTGGTGCATGACCTCTTTATGCGCATGTAAAGTGTCTCATCCGTATCTGTAACCGGATTTGCGTAATTCTCAGGATAAAAGACACTCCACTGGCTTTCCAAATCTGTTCTCCGTTTTTGTCTGGATCAGCATTGCTGAAATAAACACCCGAATGCGTTTATTATACACTGTCCGGCAGACATAAATACTGTGTATAACAAAGGCAAGATATCAGGCAATCATTTGTGCATGTGTACGAAAACTTTTTCAGGCTTACTGCTCTCCGGCGGTGTTAAAATGTTCAAAGAATTTAAGGATCAAGAGGTACAGTCCATGGACATCAAGCTCAACACACATTTCCTCGACGTAAAAGAAACATACCTTTTCTCCGACATCGCCAAGCGCGTCAGAAAGTTCCAGGAAGAGAACCCTGACCGTGAGATCATCAGGATGGGCATAGGAGACGTAACCCTTCCGCTTCCCCGGTCGGTCACATCCGCTATGGAAGAAGCAGTCAAGGAGATGTCCGCCAAAGATACATTCCACGGTTATCCCCCGGAATACGGCTACGATTTCTTAAGAAATGCGATCTCTGATCACTATAAGAATCTTGGTGTCACGGTCGCTCCCGAGACAGTCTATGTTTCCGACGGCGCGAAAAGCGACCTCGGCAACCTTCCCGACGTTTTAGGCGACAACCCCATCATCATTCCCGATCCCGTATATCCCGTTTATGTCGATTCAAACCTCATGAACGGCAGAAAGGTATCTTTCGTTGCAGGCAATAAGGAGAATGACTTCCTTCCCCTGCCTCCTGCTGACACGGATATCGAGCCTTCCGTAATCTACATCTGCTCGCCCAACAATCCGACAGGCGCAGTATACAGCCGCGAAGGCCTCACCGCATGGGTAGACTTCGCACTGAAGACAGGCTCGCTCATTATTTTCGATGCGGCATATGAAGCATTCATCACAGAAGACAAGCCTCACACGATCTACGAGATCCCCGGCGCCGGTCTTTGCGCTGTTGAAGTATCCTCATTCTCTAAGTTCGCAGGCTTTACAGGCGTAAGATGCGGCTGGACGATCGTTCCCGACTCCCTGGAATCTGACGGCATCAAACTCTCCAAGTTCTGGGCAAGACGCCAGGCAACCAAGTTCAACGGCGTATCCTATGTCACACAGAAGGGCGCTGCGGCTTCCCTCTCCGGTCAGGGCCTTGCAGACTGCAAAGCAAACATCGCTTACTACAAGCGCAACGCAGCAGCGCTTGCTGAGGTATTTACCGAGAAGGACATCTACTTCACAGGCGGCGTAAACTCACCTTACATCTGGCTCGAATGCCCTGATAACATGGGCAGCTGGGAGTTCTTTGACATGCTGCTTAACCGCTTCGGCATCGTAGGAACACCGGGCGAAGGCTTTGGCGAGAACGGCGCAGGATATTTCCGTCTTACTGCTTTCGGTTCTTATGAGAATACTCTTAAGGCCTGCGAATTCTTTAAGACTCTGTAAGATGCACACATAAAACAAGTTCATTAAAGGCCGGTTCAGAGGAGCCGGCTTTTTTGTCCCATTAATAGAAGCGCACCTTTGTTATAATGCAGGTAAATAAGATATGGACGGATAAGACTATGGCTAAGAAGACTACTTTTTTCTGCAAGGAATGCGGTTATGAGACATCCGGCTGGATGGGCAAATGCCCTGCCTGCGGCATGTTCAATACCTTTGTCGAAGCGCCTTCCGAGAAGGCTCCGGCCAAGGCCAAGACAGACTCGCCCGCTTTTACCGCCAATCAGTATTCATGGACAGATTCCGCTGTTACCGTAAGGCTCAGCGAAGCAGGCAAGGAGAATTACAAGAGACATTCAACAGGGATACCCAGCCTTGATGTTCTCTTCGGAGGCGGCATTACCGAAGGCTCCGTTACACTTGTCGCAGGCGAGCCCGGCATCGGCAAATCGACGATCCTCATGCAGCTTGCAGATTCCTATAAGGCCGACGGTGAAGTCCTTTATATCTCAGGTGAGGAATCCCCTGCCCAGATCGGCATGCGTGCATCAAGGCTCAAGATCAAGCGCGATATCCTTGTATGCGGTGAGACGAGGTTTGAAGCTATCGCAGAGCAGCTCAAGACCCATAAGCCCTGCCTTGCGATAATCGATTCCATTCAGACTCTTTACTCCGAACAGGTTGCGGGAACTCCCGGCGGCGTAGCCCAGATCAGGGAAGTTGCTGCAGGCCTTATCCGTATCGCAAAGACGAATAACATCACGATCATAATGGTAGGCCACATCGCCAAGGACGGCTCCATCGCAGGCCCTAAGACGATCGAGCACATGGTCGATACGGTACTGGGTTTTGAAGGCGATGCTACAGGCGGATACCGCATCATCAGATCAGCCAAGAACAGATTCGGAAGATCCAATGAGATCTGCTTTTTCGAGATGGGCGAACAGGGACTTATCCCCGTGGACAGCTCGAAGGCCCTGCTCGTTGCAGGAAGACCTCTTAACAGCCCCGGCTCAGTGCTTACTTCAACACTAGAAGGCAACGATGCGCTGACGATAGAGGTCCAGGCGCTCTGCACCGAGAGTGTTTATCCCAACCCGCAGAGAATGACATCAGGACCCGAGAGAGGCAGAGTCCTCATGCTTCTGGCAGTATGTGAGAAGCTCTTAAAGCTCGGCCTTACTTCGAAGGACTGCTTCGTAAATGTGATCGGAGGTCTTAAGGTATCTGACCCTGCAACAGACCTCGCCGTCTGCATGGCGACCGTATCTTCCGCAAGAGGCGTCAGCGTCAAGCCCAATACACTGATATTAGGAGAAGTCGGATTGTCTGGCGAGATCAGGCCTGTCTCAAGGATCCTCAAGAGGTGCCTGGCATCCGCAAGACTCGGCATCACGACAGTGGTCCTTCCCGGAAGCTCGAAGGACGCTCTGGAGAAGGAACTTGCCAATGCTTCGGCAGCGGTATTTGCAGGCAATCCCGTGCCGGAATTCATATATGCGGATAACCTTAAGGAAGCAGCTGATATACTGTTCTCATAACAGGAGGTATTCTTATGAACCGCAAATGTTATTTTCTGATACCGGCCGCAGGCAGCGGCACGCGTATGGGCGAAGGACAGCCCAAGCTCATGAGGAACGTCGAAGGACGCCCGGTGATCTTAAGGACTCTCGGTGCGATCGCAGATGTCTGCAGATGCAATTATGCAGACATGGATTATAAGATCGTCCTCGTTACGACTAATGACCTCTTAGGCATTCTGCAGGCAATGTGTGCAGAGTATTTCCCTGACCTCAGTATAGCTTTCACGCTCGGTGGAAATACCAGAACGGAATCAGTAGCAAAGGGACTTAACATGATCAACGATGCGGACGACGATGACCTGGTGCTCGTCCACGACGGCGCGCGCTGCCTCGTTACTTCTGAAGAGATAACGGCATGCATCGACGGACTTAATGACCATCCTGTATGCGCTTCTGCGGTTCCCGTCAAGAACACATTAAAGGAAGTCGATATATTGCCTTCGGGCGATGTCAAGGTAACTAGCACGCCTGACAGATCCAGGTTCTATGAGATACTTACTCCCCAGGGCTTCAGGTTCAAGGATATCGAGACATGTTATATGAAGGCAACAGATGACGGTATCTCGGCAACGGATGACACCGCGCTTGCCACCATCTACGGACTTGATGTTTATCTTACGAAGGGCCTTTATTCGAACCTGAAGATAACGACTCCTGAAGATATCGCGATAGCCTCGGAGATCGTAAGATCAAGGGGCGAGAGCGAACCGTTCCACGATTAATAACAAAGCCCGCTTTCAGATCGAGCGGGCTTTTTGATTCAAATCTCTTTTGTAAATGTCAGGATGCAGAACACCTGTATTCCTTCACCTTTTCCGAACCCCGTAAGACCCTCTCCGGTCGTGGCTGTTATGCCGACTGAAGATGCAGGGATACCAAGTATCTTTCCTACAGATTCCTTCATCTTGGGAATGTGCGGCATGAGCTTGGGGCGCAGGCACTCTATAGTAACAGAGCAGTGAATGATCTTACCGCCGGTAAGATACTCGAGAGCTTTCTCAAGATATACAGAGCTGTCCTTAATGCCCTTCTCGAGGCAGATCTTATCTGCTTCGCCGCCAAGGATATTGACGCCGGTAAAGCCGGATATGGCATTTGTGATCGCGTGATAGACGACATCACCGTCGCTGTTGGCTTCGATGGGTCTGTCGAACGGGATATCGATCCCGCCAAGCCTTATCAGGGTATCACCGCAGGGCTCACCGAATCTGTGGCTGTCCTGACCGATCGTGCTGATAGAAACAATATTTCCCATAAGAATCCACCTTTATGTTATTCCGTTTTCCTGAAGCCATGATAACACATCGCCGACCGTCCAGTATTCACGTGAGACACCGCCGAAGATCTTATCGGCCTGCCCCTTTCTTACAAGGACAAATTCAGGAACAGCTTCGATCTCATATTTGCCCATGAGGTCCTTATACTCCATCGCATCGAGCATCAGCACGCAGAGCTTTCCGTTGTAGCTTGAAGCAATGTCTTCAACTGCTGCGGTGACCTGCGCACTTCTGTTATCCATGGAACTGTAGAAATAGATAAGAAGCGTGAGCCCGGAAGCCTTGAGTCCTTCAAAGTCCGTTACCTTGCGGTACTGGATCCCGTAGAGAGGATTGCCGTCTTCGTCAGTCTCATCTTCTATCCTTTCATAGACCATGCATACGGCAGGGTCGCTGTATGAATAATCACCCAGATATTCCATGAGAGGATTATTCTCCTTGGGCTTGGAACAGCCGCCAAGGAACACCAGCAGGACCGCTGCTGCGGCAAGCAATGTCAGGAATCCGGTCTTCACTTCTCGATGAGTTCTGCGATCAGGTCGACAGTACCGGACAAAAGATCAGGGCTGACCTTCTCTGCGTTGCCTGAGTCGACGAGCTTAGTAACTTCAGGATCTAAAGGAAGCTTATCCGTAACCTTTGCACCGATCTCAGAAGCGGACTTCTCGATAGTGGAGCCGTCGCCGTAGAGCCTGATCTCATCACCGCAGTGAGGGCACTTGATATAGCTCATGTTTTCGACCATACCAAGAACAGGGACCTTCATCATGGAAGCCATGTTTCTTGCCTTGTTGACGATCATGGAAACAAGATCCTGGCTCGTTGCGACAAGGATTATGCCGTCTACAGGCATGGACTGGAATACTGTGAGCGGAACATCGCCTGTTCCCGGAGGCATGTCGATGAGGAGAACGTCTAATGTCTCCCAGTTTGTCTGGCCCCAGAACTGCTTGAGGAGCGATGAAAGGACAGGGCCTCTCCAGATAACCGGAGCTTCCTTGTTCTCGAGCACGAGGTTGACGCTGACAGCCTTGATCCCTGTCTTTGTCTCTGCAGGAACGATGAGCTGGTCGTCAGTACCTCTTAAATTCTCTGTAAGACCAAAGGACTGCGGGATCGAAGGACCCGTGATGTCGGCATCCATGATGCCTACTCTATAGCCTTTTCTCGCAAGCTGTACTGCGAGAACTGATGTAACGAATGACTTGCCTACGCCGCCCTTGCCGCTTGCAACACCGATAACGGTCTTGATGGATGATCCTTTAGCAAGAGGATCCTTCTGGATCCCGTTTGCTGACGGGCAGGAATCCTGCGATGTGCAGCCGTTCTTTGACGGGCAAGTATCACATGCTGATGACATAATATGTCCTCCTTATATTTTGACGCGCCTATTATAGTTAACGCTTACTCTTTTTTCAAAGTCTGTTCTTCTTCGTCGATCTCGAAAATCTCGTCGCTGCCGCTTTCCGTTCTCTTCTTGATGAATCTCATCACTGCGGCACCGGCATCACTTGATCTCACCATAACAACGTTTACGAGACGTTTCTCGTTCTTTTTGAATGAACTTATGAGAGAACCTACGGTATTTGCAGCCTGCGCCTTGGCGAGCCTCAGGCTCTCCTTCTCGGCTTCGGTGAACTGGTTCGCAAAAGCCTTTTCCTCAGCCCTGTGCTGGGCAGCAAGTTCCCTTTCCTGGCGGCGGTTCTCGTCGATCAGCTTTCTGTACTGCTCGTAGTGATTTCTGGTAGGTTCGGATACTGTTACAACAGTGTCGACCGCGCCATATATCTGCGAACCGATGAGATCTGATACGACCTTCGTGCCGGATACGACCTTTTCCATTGCTTCGAACTTTTTCTTGAAGCCCGCGATCGTAATGATGGTGGTAACAATGTCAGTAACGAGAACCAGGGTAAAGAAGGCGAGAACGCCGATCCTCACGGGATAATTGATATGGGCAATTAAATGCTTTACGAGCGGATGCAGGACATAGATGCCGAGCGAAGCCGCAATACCCCAGTAGATATAGAACCTTAAGCAGATATAACCTCTGAAGTTGAGCTTGTATTCCGAATAATCCCACCAGCGCATATGGAATACGTGATAGAGGATAACGCCGGCAATGAGCTCAACTATCGTACATGCGGCAGCCATGCCGAAGAATATGATGAAGAAGTTATTGCTCAAGGGTTCGAATATCCAGATAGCGGCATAAAAGCCCAGTCCGTAAACAGGACATAAGGGGCCTGCCAGAAAGCCTCTGTTGATGAATTTACCCTCGGTGATCCCGTAGTAGATGACTTCGATTACCCAGCCGACAAAGCTGTAGATGAAGAACATCATGTAGGAATCTATAAACGGATACGGTAAGAAGCTCATTCTTTTCGGGACCTCATAACTCTGTATCCGCCGTCTATTGCAAGCGTCTCGCAATTGCCGAAGAGCTCTTTCATCTTATCCATAGTTGAAGGCGCGCCCTGCTTGCGCTGCAGGACGACATAAAGATATCCGCCCGGATTAAGGACCTCAAAGGCCTGCTCGTAGAAGCCAAACACAGTCTTCTTGCCGGCTCTTACAGGGGGATTTGTCGCAACGATATCGAAGCGCTCGTCCCTTACGCCGAAGAGGATGTCGCTCGACATAAATCTGCAGTTTACGCCGTTGTTGATCGCGTTCTCGCGGGCGAGAGCAACCGCTCTTGAATTGATGTCGACGCCCGTTACATCGAAAGCCATAAAGCATGACTTTATAACGATGCCGACGATTCCGACGCCGCATCCCAGGTCTACAAAGCGTTCCATCTTAGGACCTCTGGACTTGATGTCCTTAACGATGGTATCGATCAAAAGGTTTGTTCCGAAGTCAACTTCCTTCCTCGAGAAGACCGATGAATCCGTTGAGAATTCGAAGTTGATCCCGTTCATTCTGTAGGGGATCACTTTACGGTCTGAAGGAGTTGTCGGATTGGGGTCAAAATATTGTGTCATGGTAATTTACTCTTTAATCCTGTCTTTTCGATAACTGCTACGAGCGGCAGTCCCAATACTACTAAAACGGCAGCTTCGCCGCCTGCTACAGAGAGCATGGTGAGAACGACTTCCTGCCATGTTACGGTGTCAAACAAAAGGAACGGAAGATATCCTCCGACGATAAGTCCGTTGCAGACAACCGGCGGGATGATGCCGAGCCACTTGTTCTTCCTGCCGATGAGATAAGACAGATAGCCTGCAAGAAGCGTAGCCAGTGTACCTCCGATGATATCGACAGGACCCAGATTGTCGGGATTTAAGAGGTTCGAGATAAGGCATCCCAAAGTAACACCGGGGATCATGCCCCATGAGAAGACCGGGAATACCGTCATGACCTCAGAGATCCTCGCCTGGATCGGTCCGTATGAGATAGGCGCAAGGAAATACGTGAGCACCACATAGAGCGCTGCAACGATACCGTTGAAGACGATAAATCTTATGAGCTTTCTGTTCTTTGCCTGTCTTGAAATATTGTCCGTCATAATCACATCATTGAACGAATCGTATCGTTTATCTGGCATATCCTGACAGTCCTGCTCCACGGCATCTCAGGTGCCTGGATAAGTCCCTTCGAAATGGCATTTGCGCAGGATTCGAATTCGTATACATACCCCTTTAAGTAATTCTTGTCTGCTTCTGCTTCATCCAGCATCACATCATCTGCCGAATAAAGAGTGATCTTCCTGTAATTGTTGATGTTGGTAAATCTGATCTTGCCTCTCTCACCTATAACTACGCCGTCCTTGTCGGTGTTGGCGCACATCGTAACATAGAAGTTGCCGAGGATGGCACCGTCATCTGTCTCCATGGAATACGTCGTATCGCGGTCGATACCGGATGAATCTTTCCTCGCAAAGACTCTGGATACCTTAATGTCATCACCCATAAAAGAGAGCGCGAAGTTCGTTGTATATACACCGAGGTCCAGGTAGCTTCCGCCGCCCAATACCGTGCTGTTAAGTCTCGGAACATTCTCAATGTCGTATCCGAGGTTAGCGGTTACATACTTGATCTGTCCGATCCTGCCCTTCTCGATCCATTCAAGAGCCTTCTTGTGGAGCGGCAGATAAGATGTCCACATGGCTTCTGCGACAAAAACGCCTCTGTTCTTGGCTTCGAAGAAGATGCTGTCGGCTTCGGCCCTGCTCATTGCAAAAGGCTTCTCGATAAGGACATTCTTATATTCCTTGATGCACATTATCGCGTGTTCGTAGTGATAAGTGTTGGGGGTCGCAATATAGATAAGATCGATATCGGGAGACTTGGCGAGCTTCTCATAACCGGTAAACACCTTTGCATCAGGGCAGTGCGAAGCGGCAAACTTCTTTGCCTTCGCTCTTTCTCTTGAAGCGACACCTTCGATCCTGACCTTTCTGTTGCCCTTAAGGCTGTCACAGATCTTGGCAGCGATCACTCCGCAACCTAATATACCGACTCTAAGCATATATCGACCTCTAAATTATAATATTTAAGCAACTCCCTAATTGTATTGAGGGTTAAGAGGTGTGTCAATCTATGAATTGAACAAGCCTTGTCTTATAGACAACAGTGCTTTCTTGTTTTATTTTTATTGCTGAAGATTTCGAAAAGAGAACGGCCCGTGACTATTAGATTTCTTAACAGATTATCACCAAGGAAGAGAGGGATCGTATACCTTCTTCTGTCGTCATTCTCTTTTGCATGCATGGCTCTGTTCATCAACCTTGCAGGAGATATGCCCGTATTCCAGAAAGCTTTCTTCAGGAACCTTGTAGCTATCGTAATGTCTTATATCATCCTCGCGAGGTCTCCCGAGAAGTTCAAGATAAAAAAGCAGACCCTGCCGTACCTCTTCATGCGCGCGGGCTTCGGCACGATAGGCGTTCTTGCGAATTTCTACGCGATTTCGACTGCCAACATGTCCGATGCCATGATGCTCAACAAGCTCTCTCCGTTCTTTGCGATGCTTACTTCCATCATCGTTCTTAAGGAAGCTGCTGACGGCTTCCAGTGGGCAGCTATCCTGACCGCCATAGCAGGCGCGGTATTCGTCGTAAAACCGTCTTTTATCTTCGGAAACTTAGGCATAAGCGGCGATTCGGTCTTCCCTCTTGTTATCGCTCTTATCGGCGGTATCTGTGCCGGAATCGCCTACGCGTTCCTGCGCAAGGCCACGATCAAAGGTGAGCGCGGCATCGTCGTAGTCGCGTTCTTTTCGACGTTCTCGTGCATAGCATTGATACCGTTCATCATATTCACATACCGGCCTATCACGGGTCTCCAGTTCTTCTACTGCTGCATGACGGGCGTTGCTGCATGCTTCGGCCAGATATTCATCACATCCGCTTATGCCGCGTGCCCTGCAAAGGAGATATCTATCTACGACTATTCGACCGTAATCTTTACGGCTCTGCTCGGTCTTATCTTCTTGAGCGAGGTCCCTGATTTCTTAAGCATCATAGGATACGCGATAATCATCGGCGCATCCGTCATGAACTATCTTTACAACAACAATTACCTGAGATTTAAGAAGTCCTGAACGTCCTTTAACGACGGAAGGATAACGTCTGCTAAGCTCTTCATCTCATCATCGGGCTGAATGATGTCAGGAACCATTATGGTATAAAGGCCTGATGCCCTGCATGACCTTACTCCGTTGAATGAATCTTCAAGTCCCACGCCTTCTTCAGGCTTTACACCCAGGGCATCACATGCCAGGAGGAATATCTCCGGATCAGGCTTGGACTTAGTGACCTGGTCGCCGCATACACAGGCATCGAAAAAGGGAAGAGCACCGAGCACTTCCATCTGCGAAGTCACTTCCTCCCTGGTGGAAGACGATGCGATCGCGGTCTTCATGCCGGCATTCTTCATCGCACTCAAAAGTTCTATCGTATGAGGCTTTAACGGCACCTTGCCCTGAGCCGCCAGATCGTTGTAAATTGCTCTGAGCTCCCGCTCATAAGGTTCTCCGGGCTCACCGTATCTTCTCCTGAATTCATCAACGGTAGCCTTCTTATTCTTTCCGATAACGCTTATTCCGTAATCGCGGATACCTGCAAAACCGTACCTGGAGCCGATCTGTTCCCAAATGGAAAGGACTGTCCTTTCTGAATCAAGGATCAGTCCGTCCATATCGAAAATCGCTGCTTTAAAGGATCTCTCTGTCTTAGTCATCAGACCTCCATGGATCCTTCGAAGACCTTGTCGCAGTTACCCGTCATGAATACTGCATCGTCTGTGTATCTGATGATGAGATCTCCGCCCTTAAGGATGACCCTGATGTCTTCGTTCTTCTTGCAGAAGCCGTTCTCACATGCTGCAACGACTGTTGCGCAGGCACCGGTACCACAGGCCATAGTCTCGCCTGAGCCTCTCTCCCATACTCTCATCTTGAGTGTATGCTCGTCGATGACTTTGACGAACTCGGTGTTGACTCTCTCGGGGAAGATATCCGTCGAGTATTCGAACTTGGGACCGATGGTATTAAGATCCAGAACATCAACACGGTCAGTGAATACAACAGCATGAGGATTGCCCATGGATACTGCCGTAATGTTATATTGATCGCCGTCTATATTTACAGGGACGTTGATCGCAGTATCGCCGGGGAGCGTGCACGGGATCTTCGGCGGATTGAGTTCTGCCTTGCCCATGTCAACTTTAACTCTTACTACGACACCGCCTGATGTCATGAGCTCTAAAGTCTTGATGCCGCTCTTGGTCTCGATCTTCATGTGTCTCTTCTTGTGGCCGCGCTCATCGTACATGTACTTTGCAACGCATCTTATAGCATTGCCGCACATCATGCCTTCAGAGCCGTCCAGGTTGAACATTATCATGCGGCAGTCAGCAACCTTGGAGGGAGCGATGAGGACGATGCCGTCACCGCCTACACCGAAGTGTCTGTCACTCATATAGACAGAGAGTGATTCAGGTGAAGATACCATGTTCTCCATGCAGTCGATGTAGATATAATCGTTGCCGCATCCCTGCATCTTCGTGAAGTTGATCTTCCTTCTCTTGTCACGCATGTTGTTGATGTCTACGAGCTCTGTGTTGATCTCGGAGAAGTGGCTCATCAGAGAGTCTGCAAGAGCATCTGCGGTATCGACAGCCGTAAGGCAGGGGATGCCGAGCATGACTGCTCTTCTTCTGAGCTTAACGGAGTCTCTTGCAGGGAGTCTTCCCTTTGCAGATGTCGAGATGATGTAATTGATCTTGCCGCTCTCAAGAAGCGTCATGGTGTTGTTCTCATCAGACTCGTGGATCTTGGATACTGCCGTAACTTCCATTCCGGCCTGTCTTAATGCCTCTGCCGTACCGTGAGTTGCATAGAGCTTGAAGCCCATCGAATCGAACTTCTTTGCGATCTCTACGATCTCCATCTTGTCGGAATTCCTTACCGTGATGAATACGCCGCCGCGCTTATACATCTTGTAGCCTGCTGCTACAAGGCCTTTGTAGAGTGCTTCAGAGAGGTTTCTGCCGACGCCTAATACCTCACCGGTGGACTTCATCTCAGGTCCTAACTGTGTATCAACGTCAGTGAGCTTCTCGAATGAGAATACAGGAACCTTAACTGCGGTATAAGGTGACTGTCTGTAGAATCCTGTGCCGTAGTCCATATCTGCAAGCGGTGTGCCGAGGCTTACTTCAATGGCAACGTCTACCATCGGAATGCCCGTAACCTTGCTCATGTAAGGAACTGTTCTTGATGCTCTCGGGTTGACCTCGATTACATAGATCCTGTTGTCCTTTACGATGTACTGGATATTTACGATACCTGTTGACTTAAGGCCGTCGCAGAGAGCGATCGTTGTATCTGCAAGCTTTTTATACATATCGTCGTAGATATGCTTTGCAGGATACATAGCGATCGAGTCACCGGAGTGGATTCCCGCACGCTCAACGTGTTCCATAAGTCCGGGGATAAGGACATCCTTGCCGTCGTAGATAGCGTCTACTTCGATCTCCTTACCCTGAATGTACTTGTCGATGAGGACAGGGTTTTCGATGCCCTGAGCTAAGATGATCCTCATGTACTCATTAACGTCTTCGTCATTGAAGGCAATGATCATGTTCTGACCGCCCAGGACATAAGAAGGTCTTAAGAGTACAGGGTATTCAAGTGTGTTTGCAGCCTTGAGTGCTTCCTCGAGTGTGAGGACGGAGAAGCCCTTAGGTCTTGCGATTCCGAGGCGCTCCAAGAGCTCATCGAATCTCTCACGGTCTTCTGCCATATCGATGGAATCAGCAGATGTACCGATGATGTTGATGTTGTTCTCGGATAAGGTTTTCGTGAGCTTGATAGCTGTCTGGCCGCCGAATGCGACTACAACGCCGAACGGCTTTTCCTGATGGACGATGTTCATTACGTCTTCAGGTGTCAGAGGCTCGAAATAAAGTCTGTCGCCTGTATCGAAGTCAGTGGATACAGTCTCAGGGTTGTTGTTTACGATAACTACCCTGTAGCCTAAGTTGCGGAGCGCGTGTACGCAGTGAACTGCGGCATAGTCGAACTCGATACCCTGACCGATACGGATCGGGCCTGAACCGAATACGATTACTGTCTGCTTGTCCTTGTCGCCTGCCTTCTCAAAATCAGCTTCATTCTCACCGCCCTCTTCAGGTCTGTTGAATGTTGCATAGAAGTAAGGTGTGTGCGCTTCGAACTCGCCTGCGCATGTATCAACCATCTTGAATGTAGGCTTGAGTTCATATGTAACGGGCTTGCCTGTGATCCTTGCGATCGCCTTGTCAGTAAAGCCTAATTTCTTTGCCTTTACGTATTCATCGAAAGAAATGTCTCTTCCTGCGATATTCTTTTCGAATTCGACGAGGTTCCTGATCTTTGAGAGGAACCACATGTCGATCTTGGTCTCAGCGTTGATCTTCTCGATCTCTACACCTCTTCTGATAGCCTCAGCAACATAGAAGAGTCTCTCGTCTGTAGGCGTAACGCAGCGCTCCATAAGGTCTTCGTCTGCGACTTCCTCCATCTTCTTCAGGTGGAGTGTATCAGCTGAGATCTCTGCGCCTCTTACGGCCTTCATGAGCGCGCTCTCAAACGAGTCGGAGATCGCCATGACTTCGCCTGTCGCCTTCATCTGTGTGCCGAGATTTCTCTTTGCGTATACGAACTTGTCGAAAGGCCACTTCGGATACTTAACTGCAACGTAATCCAATGCAGGCTCGAAAGCAGCATAAGTGTGGCCTGTTACGGCATTTACGATCTCGTGGAGCCTGTAGCCTATAGCGATCTTTGTAGCAACCTTTGCGATAGGATAACCTGTTGCCTTCGATGCGAGAGCCGATGATCTTGAGACTCTCGGGTTAACCTCGATTACCGCATACTCGAATGAGTTCGGATTAAGCGCGAACTGGCAGTTACAGCCGCCTTCAACGCCCAATGCTTCGATGATGTTAAGAGATGCTGTTCTTAACATCTGATATTCTTTGTCTGAGAGAGTTACTGCAGGAGCGATAACGATAGAGTCACCCGTATGAACGCCGACGGGGTCTAAGTTCTCCATCGAGCAGACCGTGATGACGTTGCCGTCCTTATCTCTAATTACTTCGAACTCGATCTCTTTCCAGCCTGCGATACCGCGCTCAACTAATATCTGTGTAATAGGCGACAGGGCAAGACCATTTCTTGCGATCTCGTGGAGCTCATCCTTGTCTTTTGCGATACCGCCGCCTGTGCCTCCCAATGTGAAGGCAGGTCTTACGATAACCGGGTAACCGATCTCATCTGCAAATGCGAGAGCATCTTCCACTGTCGTTACGACCTTTGAAGGAATGCAGGGCTGGCCGATCGCTTCCATCGTGTCTTTAAACATCTGGCGGTCTTCAGCCTTGT
>JAEFBA010000127.1 GCA_016292145.1 Saccharofermentans sp. | reverse complement strand
CTTTGCTTCAAGCAGACTCATTATTCATAATTCCTTTCCTTGGTTTGATGGCCACAGTATATGATTACCTTCCAAACCATTCCTTAACTTCTGCTTACGCAAATCTAACAAGTCTGTCACATTTTCGCATATGGCGTTACTCAATTCCGATCTCTTTTATGTTCATATCGATCTTTATCTTTGTCCCCACGCCCTGCTCAGATTCTGCAGATATCTTATGTCCCAGATTGTCGCAGATACGTTTGCAGAGATAAAGGCCGATGCCGCTCGCGCGCTTATCTTCACGGCCGTTGAAACCTGTATAGCCGTTCTCGAAAACTCTCGGCAGATCCTCAGCGCTGATTCCAATTCCGGTATCTTCTATGCAGAGTATGCCGGGCTCATCCATATAGACCTTGATCCCGCCGTTTTTCGTATACTTTACGGCGTTGGAAAGGACCTGCTCTATTACGAACGAGAGCCACTTCTCATCTGATAAGACCTTTGCTTCCGTCGGCTTAAAATCCATCGTGAGTTTTTTAGTGATAAAGTCTCTTGCAAACTTTCTTATCGCAGGCTTTATGAGAGCATCAAGATCTATTTTCCTTATAACATAGTCCGTGCTGTCCGAATCAAGTCTTAAGAATGTAAGCACCATCTCAACATATGCTTCGATCCTGTTAAGGTCGCCGTCAAGGCGCCTTGCAAGGTCTGAATCCACGGACTGAAGCTGAAGGCGCATCGAAGCTATCGGCGTCTTTATCTGGTGGGCCCACACGGTGTAGTACTCGACCATGTTGTTGTAATCAGCTGATTCTTTCTGGCGGCTGAACTCAAATTCTTCCCTAAGCTTGGCTATTATCTCCTGGTAGTCCTTTTCGAGCGGTCCGGAAGGCGCCGGATAATCATTTCTTTGGACTTTTCTATGCTTGTTCAATACGATCAGGAAGTCTATGACGCCTATGATCAAAATGAGCACAAGGCTTAGAAATAAAGGATATAACATTGTTACAGAGGGCATATCGAACAGGAAAAACGTCGATATGAAGACACCTTCCACTACCATGAGCAGAAGAAATATCTTCAGACGCGATTTGAGATATTCCTTGAACATTAATCCTCCAGAATATAGCCCACACCGAACTTTGTCTTGATGAGATCCTTAAGACCGATCCCCTCAAGGGTCTTTCTCAAGCGCCCGACATTAACTGTCAGGGTGTTCTCATCGACATAGCAGTCGGTTTCCCACAAAGCCTCCATGAGCTTCTCGCGGCTGACGACCTTATTCTTGTTCTGAACGAGCGTCAACAGGATCTTGTATTCGTTCCTTGCAAGATCGATCTCCGTCCCGTTATATGTCAGGGTATTGTTGTTAGTATTAAGAACAGCTCCTGCAACTTCAAGAGTGGCTGAAGCCTGGCTGAAATCGTAGGTCCTTCTGAGGAGTGCCGTGACCTTCGCGATCAGAACGCTCTGGTCGAAGGGCTTTGCGATGAAATCATCTGCACCCATGTTGATCGCCATGATGATGTTCATGTTATCCGTGGCAGAAGATATGAAGATTATCGGCACGGAGCTTGTCTTCCTTATCTCCTGACACCAGTGATATCCGCCCATGTAAGGCAGGGTGATGTCCATGATTATCAGATGCGGCTCGTATTCATTAACCTCTTCTATAACTTTCATGAAATCAGATACGGCACGGCCTTCCATGCCCCAGTTGCCCAGGCAGGATACTATTCCGTCCGCGATTCCTTTATCATCTTCAACAATAAAAATCTTATACATGTATTCCCCGTTATATGAATTTATTCATCTTCACGCAGTCAAAGCTGCCGCTCCTGATAACGCTGTCATCAACATGGTTATACCCGAGCTTGGCATAAAAATCTATCGCTTCAAGTCTGCTGTCGATCTTTATCTCTTTATATCCCAGCTCTTTTGCCCATTTCTCGGCTTCAGAAACTACCAGAGAGCCCAGCTTCTTTCCTCGGTATCCAGGAAGGACAACCACCCTTCCCAATGTAACCGCGGCATCCCCGGCCTCGTAGAAGCGGCAGGTCGCGACCGGATATCCGTCGTCCAACAAAACGATGTATCTCGTGCCGTCACAGTCATGCTCATCGAATTCGTCTCTGAGCGATATGTGATGCTGGCGGTTCATTCCCTCGATCCTTACCGAGTATGCCCCCGCTCTCTGCCATTCTGCTTCTGCCCTTAATACTTCCATGCTTACCTGCCCTCGAAATGATTGAATCTCACGCGTTCGGCAAATGCCTTTTTCGAAGGCGCGTGGAAATCGTCTTCCGCCTTTCCTACCGGCAGGATGCAGACTACGTCATAGCCTTCCGGAACACCCAGAACGGCTGCGATCTTATCGCAGATACGGTCATCATCTGTGATGTGGCCTTCGTACCAGCAGCTCTGGTAACCGAGCTCAACGATCGCAAGAAGCATGTTCTCTATTGCCGCCGAATAGTCCTGTGTCGCAAAGCACCTGTCGCGGTATGCGTTGATCCGCTGTGAGAGGACTACGATCATGGCAGGTGCCGTCTGTGCAACAGGCGGATCGATGAGGCTCTTTATCTTGTCTAAAGTCTCTTTGTCATCAACGACGATAAGATCCGTCGTCTGCTTGTTGCATCCGGAAGGCGCATCGATGCCGCAGCGCGCAATAGCCTCAAGGTCCTCTCTGGGAACCGGTTCATCTGAGAACCTTCCCCTGTAGCTGTGTCTGGTCTCTATGGTGCCTATGGCGCTCTTGAGGTTCATGACGTAGATCTGGCAGGGATTAGCCTCATCCCAGTAATCCGCAAGGACTTCAAGTTCTCTAAAGCCTACGCTTCGGTAGAACTCATTCGTGATGTCGTAATCCTCGTACATGCCGGACCTGACAGTCTTTACCTGCATGAATGAATAACCTTTCTGAACCGCATAATCCTTTGCGGCTGCGAAGAGCCTTCTTCCGTAACCGTTCCTGTGAAACTCCTTCTTTACGCCCATTACGGCAAGCTCCACTGTCGCATCGCCTGTCTGCTTAAGGCAGAGAAAACCTGCCGGAACATCATTATCGAATGCTGCCCAGAACGGCTGGTCAGCCGACTCCCTGATATACTGCTCCCTGCTCTCCTCGACTTCAAACCACTGGGTAAGAGCCTCCAAAACTTCTCTGGAGATCTTCATCTTTTCCTGTCTGTCTTCGATAAAACGGATCATAAACTCTCCTTTTTGCTTTAATTATCCCTTAATTATCCTTACGGCATATTGTACCATTTTCGTGAAACATGATTCTCCGGTAATTGAGATAGGTTCTTTTAAACTTCATAGTTGACAAACAATTGTTCTAGTTCTATCATATAAACAGAACATTTGTTTGTTGTTTAGGGAGCCGGAAAGATTTCAGAATTGAATGAAATCATTGCTGCATATAAGAAATTATCCTTCACTGATCATATTGTGTTTTAAACGCCCCTTTCCAACAATGTAAATGTACGCGATGACAATTTAAAGGTCTTCCTTATTGAAACACGTATTGCCGATGGTAATGCATGTATCTATTGCGAAGGCTTTTATGTCGTTAAGAACGGAAAGCGTAAAGATGGTGTACGGCGTTTCCTTTGTCGTGATTGCAAGAAGTCATTTATCCCGAGTTCCTGTTCTATCGCGTTAGGCACAAGAAAGAACTTGAGTGTATGGCTCAGTATCTGAAATGCATGTCGGATAAAAAGACTCTTAATGAAACTGCAAAAGAATGTTTCATATCGGCAAGACCGCCGCTTTCATTCGTCACTTAGAGATAAGGGGTATGTAACATGATACTCTCGGAAGAACACAGAATAAAAAAACATAACAATAAGAAGCTTCTTCACGAGATAGATGATTACTGCTATAAAGTGAAGAACCTTTCCAACAGCGTCAACTACCTGATAAAGCAGTGCTACCGCATTCACACGAAGATAAAGAACGGTAAGACTCTAGAAGAATGGGAAGATGAACTTATCAGAG
>JAEFBA010000126.1 GCA_016292145.1 Saccharofermentans sp. | reverse complement strand
GTGATCTCCGAAGGCGAAGCTATCGCACGCTATCTCAAGGAGCAGGGTATCAGCGAAGATAAGATCCTTCTTGAGAATGAATCAACGAGCACTGAAGAGAACATCAAGTTCGCAAAGAAAAAGTTGGAGGAGCACTCCGGATCTGCTGAATATAAAGCAGCGTTTGCAACAACGAATTACCACGTCTTCAGGACCGGAATGCTCGCTGAGCAAAGCGGTCTTAAGGCCGAAGGAATAGGCAGCAAGACGAAGGTTTATTTCTGGGTCAACGCCTTTGTCAGAGAGTTTATAGCAACCATCGTAAATGAGAAGAAGACACACGCAAGAGTTGCGCTGATCCTCTTCCTTGTTCAGGTCGCGAGCATCCTGATGATGTATGTTTCGGAAGCAATTCTTTCATAAATATTTAAAGTGAGGTAACGGAAATGGAAGCAAAAAAGATCGTAACCGGCGCAAATCCTTATATGCCTTTGTGGGAACATGTTCCTGACGGTGAGCCCAGAGTATTTACATACAACGGTGAGACAAGGATCTATCTTTACGGTTCGCACGACACCAAGAAGACCGACTACTGCGGCCCTGATTATGTCGTATGGTCCGCACCCGTTGACGACCCCACGAACTGGACATGCCACGGCGTCTGCTACACGGCATCTGACGGCGGCGATCTCTATGCACCTGACGTAGTCCAGAAGGGCGACACTTTCTATATGTATGCTGCTGAGAACCGCGGTTCTTCGATCATGCTCGTTACTTCCAAGTGCCCGTGGGGACCTTTTGAGAATCCCGTTAAGACAGAACTCGGATTCGATCCCGGCATACTTGTCGACGATGACGGCAGAGTTTATGCATTCTGGGGCTTCTGCGAATCACACGCAGGTGAGCTCAATGACGATATGGCAACGCTCAAGAAAGAGACAATAAGGCATCACATCATGGGCCATTCCAAGCCCTTCTGGATCAAGGAAGACGATGGCCACGTAGATCCCGTTGACGGTTTCTTCGAAGCGTCCAGCCCGCGTAAGATCAACGGCAAATATGTCCTTATCTATTCCAAGCGTTACGAATATCCGAAGCCGGAGAACGGCGTTTTCGGAAGCTGCAACGGATTCTTATCCTACAAATGGTGCGACACACCTCTCGGCGACTATCAGCCGGGCGGCGACATCAGCTTCAACGGCGGCGAAGTCATCACAGGACCAGACGGCAACGGCATCATGACATACCAGTGGGGCAACAACCACGGCTCTCTCATGAAGGTAAAGGACCAGTGGTATGTTTTCTATCACAGACAGACAGGCTGCAACGAATATTCACGTCAGGCAATGGTCGAGCCCGTCGACATCGCTATGGGCAAGGACGGTAAGATCTACATCGGCAAGATCACTTATGAGAACGGCGAACCTGTAAGCTCCGACGTAGTTGATGCTACATCACAGGGCTTCTATCTGGACGGTCTTGACGCGTTCTCCGTCATCTCCGCCGGCTACACATGCCATATGTACGACGGCCTCGGAAAGCCTATGTATCAGGACAATGCAGAGGGAACGAATAAGGATAAAAGAGTTGCTCACATCCAGCCTGTTTACGAAGGAGATTCATCACCTGTAGTAGATATCCAGAACGGCGCGACGATCGGATTCAAGTATCTGAACTTCGGCACCGAAGGCGCATCGAAGGCTGAACTTACAGGCGACATTCCTTCAGGCTTTAAGATCTCCATCCGCATCGGTTCTTATGACGGAAAGATCGTATCTGCTGCTGAGGTTTCCGAAGATTCGAAGACTGTTATTTTCGAGCTCGGCGAAAAGATCACGGGCAGGCATGCGGTCTATTTCGAATTTAATACCGAAAATGCGGAAGATAGAGCGATTTTTGACAGCTTTAGATTTGAATAATAAAGAAAATATGATATTCTGTCTTTATCGCGTTAAATGGGGAGGCAGTTTATGGGGACAAGGATCGCCAGGATTATCAGTGTAATTACTATACTGTCCGTTCTTTGCATGCTCTTAACCTCCTGCGGCGAAAAAAAGATGCCTGCCTACGTGCTTGAAGCAAATGAGAATTCAGGCATCGTTCAGGCCTACAACGCTTATTTCGAACTCGACGGTAATTCGCTCAAGGAAGTAAAGCAGGTCCGCTTCGAGAACCTGATCCAGAGAACAAACAATTACGCTCCGGTCAGCTTCCAGAATTATTCATTCAAGGCTGATTCCACGAACGGTAATCCGTCTGACTTCGTATTCACGCAAAGCCCTTATGACTCAATGTCTTTCGATAAGCCTACGCTTATAAAGTTCCTTCGCAAGATGGGTATTTTCTGGACCGGTGAGATCCAGATCCGCATGGCTGAATTCGACGGTTACATCATTCTTGAAGCATGGCACACCGACAACAATTCGGTTACCGAAGTCAAGACAGCCCTTTTCAGGAACGGAAAATACATCGAACCTCCGAAAGACTCCTCGCTCAAAGCGTTGGACAAGGTCTACAAAAAGAAATAAAAACGGACGGCGCCTTTATCAGGGCGCCGTTTTTGTTTTACAGTGATCTCACTATTCAGCCGTATCAGTTGCCGTTCTTCTTTTTCTCGAAAGCAACAAGACCGATCTTTGTCGGGTGATCGAGAAGGATCGTTTCCTTCGCATCGCTCTTTCTGAACAAAAGCATCGCGGATATCAGGATATCACCTGCGCCGCCCATGATCTGAATGGCTGCAATGATAAGCAATACAAGGCTTCCTGTAAAAACTGACACGATTCCTGCAACGATGCCTAAGATCGTCATGGGCATCATGGAACCAAGGATGTAGAGCGGTTTAGAAAGCGGTGATCTGCATGTGCAGTAAGGTGTGAGGGTCTCCTTCATGAATCCGAATTCGATATCCTTTGAGCCGTTCTCAGCGCCAATGGTCCAGAACCAGCCGTGGATCTTCTCGTGAAGAACAGCAAGCGGAATGCATGCGATGAACGCTCCAAACAGACCCAGAAAATACATCACCGGCTTCTCTTTAAGCATGCCGGGGATGTCGGGAATTCCGTTTCTTACGAGGAATCCGGCAACGATTGCGATAATAAAAGGAAGTGTCAGGAGAACACCTGCAAAGTTCGCCTTCACGACTGAGATCAGTATATCGTGGCGCTCGTAGCCCTGCTCAAGGAGCTTTTTCTCCTTCTCATCAAAAGCCTGTTGGCGCTTGATCTCAGCTTCCGTAAGCACATGTCCGTCGCTGTTTTTTACAGGCTCTGTCTTCTTGCCTGAAGCCTTTTCCTCAGCGGCGTTAAGCTGCTCGAGCATCTCCTTGTTTTTCTCTTCACTCATTAATACAAACTCCTTGAAGGGCTTTAAAACCGCCCTTCGAATAAACACTCGCGAGATTGTATCATAAAGATTTGATAAATGCTAATTATCTGTCACCTACTGTGATCCAATCTCCCGTACCGGGATCCTGCATCGTAAATGTTGACAGGCCTTCCGCCTCGGGATCATCCCTTAAGACCCTCTCGCGGTAGTAACCGAAATTCTTGTAAACAGTGCCCTTATCGGTCTTCATGCTGTCGTAATTAACGCTTATGTGCATCTTGTAGACTTCGCCGTCCTTGTCTTTCCCCACACCCTCGTTCGGGTAGCTGAGCTTCTTATATGAGTCAGCCTTGCCGTCCATTCTCTCAAAGAATTCCTGCCACTCTTTCTCAAGGTCGTGTTCCTTCTTCACTTTCTGAGAGAACAGCGCGCAAAGGCTGTCTGTATCTTCGTTCTTTATGTATTCGAAGATCTGCTCCGCGTCAGGCCTCTCGAGTTTTTTGGGGTCGTTCTGCGTGATTTTCATCAGCGCGCATCCGAAGATCTGAAACGACATAAACACGCACAATACAAGCGCGGAAACTCTTTTTATATTTCTCATAATTCCTCTATCCATGACATAAACTTATCGAGTGTTTTGTTTTCGCTGCGTTCGAAAAGAAAACACCCCGCAGTATACCACGAATGCGTATTTCTCTTATC
>JAEFBA010000048.1 GCA_016292145.1 Saccharofermentans sp. | reverse complement strand
CTTCAGCTGCATGCGCTTACGAAGGCGACATCATCGCCAAGCTCTCAGATCTCGCTGATAAGGTTTATGCCGGCGCTAATGATCTCGAAAAGGCTATCAGCGCAGCAAGCGGCGAAGGCGACATCATTGCAGAGAGCTTATCGATCAAGGACAACGTCATTACAGCAATGAATGACATCCGTAAGGCAGCTGACGAAGCTGAGACATATGTCTCCAAGGAATGCTGGCCGCTTCCTTCCTACGGCGACCTGCTCTTCAGCGTAAAATAACAGATCCTCATATTCCACCCAACTAAGTAACCCCCGGAGTTTCCGAACTCTGGGGATTACTTAGAATTTTGTTTAGAGAAAATAAATTTTTAATTCAAGAAAAGAGATGATGACGTATGACTAAGTATATATTTGTAACAGGCGGTGTTGTTTCAGGACTGGGAAAAGGTATCACAGCTGCTTCTTTGGGAAGACTCCTTAAGGCAAGGGGATTTAAGGTCGCAGCGCAAAAGCTTGATCCTTACATCAACGTCGACCCCGGTACAATGAGCCCTTACCAGCACGGCGAAGTATACGTTACGGAAGACGGTGCGGAGACGGATCTCGACTTAGGTCACTATGAGAGATTCATCGATGAAGACTTAAACAAATATTCTAACCTCACATCCGGTCGAGTTTATTGGAACGTCCTCAACAGAGAAAGAAGAGGAGAGTACTTAGGCTCGACCGTTCAGGTTATTCCGCACATCACAAATGAGATAAAGGAATTCGTATATCGCGTAGGCAAGAAAACAAATGCTGATGTAGTTATCACAGAGATCGGAGGTACGGTCGGTGATATCGAATCACAGCCCTTCATAGAAGCAGTAAGACAGATATCTTTGGAAGTCGGAAGAGAGAACAGCCTCTTCATTCACGTAACACTCGTTCCGTTCTTAAGAGGCTCTGATGAGCACAAGTCAAAGCCCACACAGCACTCCGTGAAGGAGCTCCAGGGAATGGGCGTTAATCCCGGTGTATTGATCCTTCGTTGTGACGAGCCGCTTGAAGACGAGATCATGAAGAAGATCGCTCACTTCTGCAACGTCAAGGAAGACTGCGTAATCGAGAACATCACACTGCCCGTTCTTTATGAGGCACCCCTGATGCTCGAAGAAGCAAACTTCTCAGAGATCGTATGCAGGGAGCTGGGCCTTGATGCAGGTGAGCCGGATCTTACCCACTGGAAAGAGATGGTCGATAAGATCCACCACATTGATAAAGAAGTCAAGATCGGTCTTGTCGGCAAGTACGTCCACCTTCACGATGCATATCTCTCAGTTGCAGAAGCCCTTAAGAGTGCAGGATATGCAAATGACGTAAAGGTCGTTATCGACTGGATCGACTCTGAACTCATAACTGAGCAGACCGTAGATGACATGCTGTCAGGCCTTGACGGAATAATCGTTCCCGGCGGCTTCGGCAACCGCGGCATCAACGGCATGATCCTCGCCGCAAAATATGCCCGTGAGAACAACGTTCCTTACTTCGGCATCTGCCTCGGCATGCAGATCGCGGTAATCGAATATGCACGCAATGTATTAGGTATCGCTGATGCGAACTCCGGCGAGTTCGATGAGCAGTGTGCAAACAAGGTCATCGATTTTATGCCCGGCCAGAGCGACGACATCGATAAGGGCGGCACGCTGAGACTAGGTGCTTATCCTTGTAAGATTGCAGATGGCAGCCTTCTTTTCGAGTGCTACGGAAAATACGAGATTCAGGAGCGCCACAGACACAGATACGAAGTCAACAACGACTACAGGACTAAGTTCGTTGAGAGCGGAGCACGCTTCGCAGGAACAGCTCCTGACGATTCGCTCGTCGAAGAAATGGAGATCCCCGGCCACAAGTTCTATCTTGGTGTTCAGTATCACCCTGAGTTCAAGTCCAGACCTGACAGGGCTCATCCGATCTTCAGGAAGTTTATTGAAGCGTCGAAAGGTTAAAGTTAAAGAGGCTGCCTCATGTGGGACAGCCTCTTTAATTTGCAGTGGTTATTTGCTGAAGATCAGTAATTGCAAGGAATCTCTACAGACATTCTGTATGGACCTTCGTCATCAGTCTGAAGCGTTACGCTGAAGAAGTTCCCATCCTCAGTTTTGACAGAACCGTGCAGCGTTGTGATATCCATTCTTTCTGAAGCAGTACCGATAGTTGCAAAATATTCCATGAACTTGTTGTAGACTTCATAGGCTTTATCAAGATCATCTACTTCAAAAGTGATATAAATATACGATCTATTATCTACAGTCAGTACGGTGTCATTTGCGGTCTTTACATTCGGTTTGTATTCATACAAACGTACAAGTCCGATCCTTGTTATTTTTGCCATACTGTCATCATTCTCATAATCCCAGGAATCGTCAGTGTTCTCGTTGCGGAAAAATGCGCCGTTGCCCTGATCGTATTTTTTGAAGTAATCTTCGTAAACGGTTCCTTGAGCAAAGTTCTTGGTGTTCATGAGATTATCGTAGATATCTGTGGCTGACATGCCGGACAGATCGCAATATACGGTGTTGCCGTCATTTACGAATTTTGTAGTTGTTGTTTTCTTAGCTGTATCTTTTGTTTCATCCTTATCGCTGGAGTCAGATGAACTTTTCTTGTTGTCGTCATCATCGTCATCAATGATTCTTTCTTCAGTTGTACGATTTACAGGCTTATCTTTTGAATCAGCCTTTTTGCTCGCAACACCTGCAATAATTCCTACCGTTGCACCCACTGCTACAACACCGGCAATGCTGCCGATCAAGATCTTTGTTTTCATAATATCTGTCCCTTTCTTAATGACTTCTGCCGAAGCCTTGATTCCTGCTCCGTTTGACGGAGCCTTTACTGATGCGGACAGATTGCAAAGTGAAGCAGGCATGGGCTTTAAGACCACCTGCTCTGATTCTTTGATAAAGAGTTTGCTCAGGAATGGGATAGCCATGCCAAACAACTTCGTATCGTTTTCTTCTTCATACTTCTCGACCTCCTTCTTGATTTTGTTACGGGCATAGTTAAGACGGCGCAGAACCGTTCCCTGTGGAACGCCTAGTGCTTCGGCGATCTCTTTGGTGCTCATCTCGTCAAAATAAAAGAGTATAAGTGTTCTTCTGACATCTTCAGACAATGAATTGTTGATGATGTCCATGACGATCCTGCGCATCTCGTCTGATTCGACGATCGAATCAGGGAGGAAGTCCTCGGGGACAGCTTCGACATTATCAAAGAACTCTTCATCCATGTTGTCCGTTTTCGCGAGTTTAATGCGATCGAGACACTTGTTGGCGGCAATCTTCTTCAGCAAAGCCGTTGTCTTGGCGGTATCAGTCAGATCTGAATAAGATTCAATGAAAGATACGAAAGTATCCTGGACGATATCCTCTGCGTCAGCCTCGTTCTTGAGGAGTGACATAGCTGTCCAATAAACTGCCTTGTACGCTTCGTTGTAGATCTTTTCGAGTTCCTTGCCGGTCATCTTTCTATGCTCCTTTCTATCCGCATCTACTCTATAGACGAATAACTGATGCGAATTATTCGGTGGTCGAGAAAATTTTTTCAACTTTTTTATATTAGCATGGAAAAGGGGCTGACGTACTAATTTATAAATAAGCATTTTTAGTCCGTAAGTTTATTTTGAAATTACGTACTAATTCTCGAAAAAACAGTTTTAGGCCGACGGCCTCGAAAAACCTTACTCCTTCAACCCTCCCAAAGTTATGCCTTCGACTATGTGCCTCGATAACACGGCATAGAGGATCAGGAGTGGGATAACGCTTGCAAGAACCACAAGGAAGTCATTGCTGTCGAGGTAGAAGATGGGACCGAACATGAGCAGGAGAGTTTTCTTTTCCATCTTGGAGATCGTGATGGCGGGCATCCAGCCGTCGTTCCAGCTTGCGGCGAATGCGAAGATCGCCTGGGTTGCTGCGGCGGGCTTCATGAGGGGCAGGATGATCTGGTTGAAGATGCGGAATTCTCCGGCGCCGTCGATCCTTGCTGACTGGATCATTTCGTGGGAGAGCGATGCCTGCAGATACATGCACATGAAGAAGACCGTCATCGGTGAGGCCATAGCCGGGAGTATGTAGACGAAGAGCTTGTTGGTCAGGCGCATTTGGAATATGAGCTGGAGAAATCCGTAAGTGGAGATCGTGGAAGGGATCATCATGGCGAACATGATTATTGCGCTGCATACTTTTCGAAGCTTCCATTTATATGCAGTGAGTGCATATGCGGTAAGGGCGGAGAAGTATACGGTTAAGATCGTGCTGAGACCGGATACCAGAAGGGAATTTCCGACTCCGATGAAGAGGTATTTGTAATTCTTCCAGAACGCGTCGATGTATGTTGAAGCCTGATGATAATGAGCGGTGACAAGCTTTCCTATGTAGACCTGTTTCTCGACGAATGTGTAGTTGTAAGACTCCTTGAGGAAGATGAAGAACGGGTAGAAGCTTAAGAATGCCATGAGAAGCGATATTGAATAGAATACTATCTTCAGAACAGTATCCCTTCTTTTGGCTTTAGATCTTGTCAGAACATTGGTGCTCGTAGCGGCATACCTCTACCTTAGAATGATACCGTCAATATAGCATTAAGGTTGACTTATGTCTACCGAATGATATTATATCGGTATACATTCGTGTACCTGCACAAAAATCACAGCGTAAAATTGTACTTGAAATAGTTTTCGAGGGGCTTCGAAAAAAGCATGGGAAGAAAGCATCGTAATATAGAACGTCACTATAACAAATGGGGTTATATCTTCATGATCCCGTTTGCTGTTGCGTTTATGATCTTCCACTTCTATCCGCTCGCAAACACCGTATACTACGCCTTCTGCTATATAAAGGGACAGGGAAGGACCGATCCTCCGCAGTTCCTGCCTTCGATCGGAGAGCCGTGGTATAAGAATTTCATGGAGATCTTCCAGTCGACGTCATTTCACGATGCGTTCAGGAATACCATGATCATGTGGGTGGCTTATGCCGTACCAGAGCTCATTTTCACGTTCTGGCTTGCTGCAGTGATCACGGACAGAAGACTGAAGATCAAGGGCAGGCTCCTTTATAAGACTGCATTTTTCTTTCCGAAGCTCGTAGACGGAACCAACATTGGCTCTGTTCTGACCGGTCATTTTATGTCGACTGTCGGAAGCACGATGTTCTTCGTTGTTGCAGCGGCTGCGATGAACGGTTTCGGATTTAAGGCAGATGATTTTAAGTTCTTCCTGTCGGACAGGTTCTTCATAATCCTCCTGAGTATCTACAGCCATTTCGGCATCACGTTTATCTATGTCATTGCGGGTATTACAGGTGTGCCTGTGGAAGTAATGGAGGCGGCGGAGATCGACGGTGCCACGAGGACTCAGACGTTCCTGCGCGTAACGCTTCCGTGCATGCGTCCGATATTGTTTTTCATAACGGTTATCACTGTTGTTGACGGAGTCGGAATGTATGATGTCCCGTCCATGATCAGCAGTCCTTATGATCTTTTCAGAACGAACCTTACGCTCATGATGTACCTTCAGAACCAGTTCTTCATGGGATCTTTTGCCTATGACAGGACGTCTGCCGCAAGCCTCATAATGCTTGCGCTCTATGCGTTCTTTGCAGGCGTGATCTACTTTATATTCATAAGGGACAGGGAAGAAGCGAGATACAGGCGCCGCATAAGAAAAGAGCGCATGGAAGAGAGAAAGAGGCTTAAGGCCGCGTGACCTGATCAGGTTGATAGCTGTCTACCCGAGTGCTATATTTTTCTTGTAATAGATGGAGGAACATAAGATGCGTTTATCAGATTCAGAATGGAAGATCGCCGATTGTCTCTGGAACAAGGGAGACATGACCATAACCGAGCTTACAAAAGAGCTCCGTCCCGTTACAGGCTGGGGCAAGAATACCATCATAACGCTCCTTAAGCGCATGACCGAGAAGGGCGCCATAACTTTCGTTCAGGAAGATAAGGCAAAGAGATTCCATCCTGCGGTCGGCAGGACTGAAGCTGAACTCGAGGAGACGGCTTCTTTTCTTGACAAGGTCTACAATGGCAATGTCGGCCTCATGATCTCCAATCTCATTGATTCCGACCAGCTTACGGATGAACAGTTGGCAGAGCTTCGAAGGATCATAAAGGAAGGCTGAAATGTTTCGGTACATTATCGGTGTCACGCTCATAGCGGCAGCCATAATGCTCATAAGGCGTCTTGCGGACGGCAGGATGCTCAAAAGGCATCAGTATGCCCTCTGGCTCCTGATCCCGTTATACATGCTCATATCGCCGTTCCTGAAGATCAGCGTTCCCGTTGCAGATGAGATCAGTTCTCTGATCCCTGCAGCCTTTGAGAATGCCGTCTACGATAATACTTACATCGATGATGTTGTTCCTTTTGCAGAGCTCGAAAAAGATGACCTTCCGGAAGTGCTTTTCGAGCAGGGCGAAGTACAGGAACAGGCTGAAGATACTGAGGTCTTAAGCAATAACGCCGCATCCGTCAGGACAGTAAAAAAGCACGTTAATATAGGTGCGGTGCTTAACGGCATCTATGTATCGGTAACTGCGGCGGCAGTAATAGCGCTGACAGTATATAATGCCGGTTTTATTATCTTCTGCAGAAGAAAGAGCACGTATCTTGGCACTGACCCTAAAAGCGGACTCAAGGTGTACGCTATATCCCACAGGGGCGTGCCGTTCCTTCTGTTTAATGGGATCTATGTCGATCCGGAACCTTCAAGGACCAGTGAATATGCCATCTGCCACGAAGCCTGCCATTTTAAGCACGGCGACTTCGTGTGGGTTATCTTAAGGCATCTTGTACTTGCCCTTAACTGGTATAACCCGGTTATCTGGGCGGCATTTATCCTCTCGGGAAGAGACTGCGAACTTGCCTGCGATGAAGAAGTAGTAAGTGTTTACGGCAAAGATCATGCAGAGACCTACGCTGAGGCTCTGGTAATGCAGATGCAGAGGAAGTCTGAATTCTACCGGTTTACTATGACGACAGGAATGAGAAGCGGCTATAAGTCGATGAGAAGAAGGATCGTAAGCATTAAGCATCCTGCCAAGAAGAGCTTTAAGGCCATTGCTATGAGCCTTGCAGCACTTATCGTTATCTCAGGCTTTGCCGTGCTTGAGCCTAAGGCTGCAGAGAGCGATCAGAGCATAATCGACGAGCTCGTAAATGAAGCGGTCATAGAAGCGCCCGTAAAGCGCGAGGCTCCTTTTGATTATGAGATAAGAAAGCCTGCCGTATCACAGGTCTCCTCTTATGAGAAGGACATCACATTCTTTAGAGATGATAATGCCGTAAAGGCGAAAATGTTGCTTCCTGAAGGCAGCGGTCCTTTTAAGACTGTGGTAATGCGCGGTGAGTTGGGCAGCACTTATTACGAATATCAGACCATTGCAGATGCGCTTAAAGAGAACGGCTATGCTGTACTGTTCGTAAAGAACACGCATGAGAGCGAGATAATCAGGCGTTCGGGCGGAAGCGGCGTCAAGACCGTTGCAGATGTGTATTTCGAGCAGGTCCTAGACCACTTCGCGGTAATCGATGAGATGAGATACATTCCTGAGATCGACATGGATAATATCTATCTGTGGGGACATGATCTCGGAGGCGTTATCTCGCTTTACACCGGCGTCGAAAGACAGGATGAGATCAAGGGCATGGTGATCGTCCAGCCGTATCTCAATGAGAACCAGGCACTGAAGTTCTCTGAAGATCCCGAGCTTATGGTAAGGCTCTATGAAATCCTCCCTGACTGCACTGTTCCGACCGCGATCCTGGAACCGGAGAACAGCCCGCTGTCAGCTTCCAAGAGAGCCACGGAAAGCATGCCTGACGGAAGGATAGTCCTCTTCGAAGGCAGTCTTTCTAAATTTGACCGCTTCACCTTTAACAACATCGACTTAAAGACCTTGTCGGCTTTAAAGGACATGTGATCTTTTGTTGTTAGTGCGTGCGTTGCGCAGAGTCATTTTTATTTGCCGCAATATTTTATTATTCTTGTTGTATAATGCTGCCGAAAATAATCTATAGCGGGAAGTGTTATGAAGAGATCATTGATAAGAAGTCTGACGGTTCTGGCCACAGTCTGCATTCTGGCAGGCTGTTCTGCTCCTGTTGACGTAACTCCGTCATCAAGTTCAGTTGTAACAGCGACTGAGACTACGGAAGCGGTTACTGAGACCACTGAAGCGACTACTACAACAGAAGCGCGCGGTCACTATGAATATAAGCCGGTCGTCATGTCTTCGATATTCCTGGATATCATGGGTGAAGACATGTATGACGCCTACAAGAACTATATAAAGGCGGTACAGAACGGAGAAGAGGAATTCGCGGTAAAGTCCGAGAATGATTACGACTGGATGTTAGGGCAGTTTCCGGGCAATTTCCAGCCCGTATACGAAGTGTATACAGAGTCTAATTACGGGGGGGCATTTAAGGACGGAAAGGCTACATTCCAGTATAAGATTCCAAAAGAAGAGCTTGCTCAGAAGCAGGCAGAATTTGAGGAAATGGTCACCGGCATTCTGAATGAAGTCTTAAGGGACGATTATTCTGATGTCGAAAAGGTCCTTGCACTCTATATCTACTTTTCCAACAATTATACTTACGATTACGATACTTATTACAAGATGAACGATGAAGCTGTTAAGGGGATCTGTGCATACAGATTCTTCACTACAAAGCACGGCATCTGTGCTGAATGCTCTGCAGCATTCTCATTCATGCTCCTTCAGGCAGGTGTGGATGCTGTCGGATGCGGCGGCAACCGTGAATCTGACGGTGAGGGCCATGCGTGGACCTATGTGACGATAAACGGAAAGAACTACCATGTGGATCCTACTTTCGCCATGGAATCCGGCAACTGTCTGTCTTACTTCATGATGACCGATGAACAGCGCTACAAGGAAGGCGGTTTTAAGAAGGAAGAAAACCGTGTCGCCTGCCATTATAAGAGCGACAGGAACGGCAGCGAATATACTGCTGACGATGACTTTTTCGCGCCCTTGTGGGGCAAATATCTCACATCATTCGATCCTGAGAAGAAGATAATCTACTACACGGATATCGACGGAAATAAAGGCGAATTCGATTACTCGGCGTTCGGGTGATTATTCTCCGAAACGGCAGTCAACTTTTAGCTTTGAATAATGGGACAAAAACATGTCTGAAAAGTTGACTTTTCGCGAAAGTCGCTTTTTTGGCTAGCAAAATGACCGCAAAATCGAAGACAAAAATTGATTTACATAAGAACGAAAAGAGCTGCCTCTTTTAAGAGACAGCCCAAGTCATTTATGGCATGTGAATTCTTTTATTTCTTATTCTGACTGTGGCATTTGCCTGCAAGGGCGCAGTGGGAGCAGTTGCATCCGCAGGAGCTCTTGCCGGCCTTTTTGTCTTTGATCAGGCTTCTTGCCGCAAAGAAGACCATAACAGCAACTAATGCTATCACTAAGATGTTTACCCAGTTTGCAGCAAGCCAGCCGATCATAGAAACAGTCCTTTACTTTGCTGTCTTCTTGGCAGGTCTTACAAGGAGGTACACAAGTCCTGCAAGAACAAGCAGAGCGAATATCAATCCGATTACGTTTACTGCGCCTGTGAAAAGGAGGCCTAACTGGTAAACGATGAGAGCGATAGCGTAAGCAAATATGCACTGGTAGCCGATTGCAAACCATGTCCACTTAGCGTTGTTCATTTCTCTCTTGATAGCGCCGATTGCAGCAAAGCAAGGAGCGCAGAGGAGGTTGAAGATGAGGAACGCGAAGCCTGAGAGCATATTCAAGCCTTCAAAGTCGAGTACACCGAATACACCAACGACTTCTTCCTTGGCAACAAGACCCATGATCGTTGCGATGGTTGCCTTGATGTTAGCAAAGCCCAAAGGAGCGAAGATCCACTTGATAGCACCGCCGACGATTCCCAATACGGAAGCTTCAAGCTCCATGTCAGGATCAAATCCAAAGCCTGCGTCTGTGTTTCCGAATACGGAACCGAGCCAGATTACGATAGAGGAGATGAGGATGACTGTTCCGGCCTTCTTGATGAAGGACCAGCCGCGCTCCCACATGGATCTTAAGAGGTTTCCAAGTGTCGGCCAGTGGTATGCAGGAAGCTCCATAACGAACGGCGCAGGATCGCCGGCAAACATCTTTGTTTTCTTAAGAAGGATACCTGAGACGATAACTGCTGCAACACCGATGAAGTAGCACGCGGGAGTTACCCAGCCGCCTGCCATTGCAGTGTGGCGGAAAAGTGCATTTGTGATAAGGAAGATGATAGGGAGCTTAGCACCGCAAGGGATGAATGTTGTTGTCATGATGGTCATTCTGCGATCACGCTGATTCTCGATCGTACGTGATGCCATGATACCCGGAACACCGCAACCTGAAGATACGAGCATAGGTATGAAGGACTTACCGGAAAGACCGAATCTTCTGAAGATACGGTCGAGTACGAATGCGACTCTTGCCATGTATCCGCAGGACTCAAGGAATGCGAGGAGGAAGAAGAGGACGAGCATCTGGGGAACGAAGCCCAATACAGCGCCGACACCGCCAATGATACCGTCAACTACAAGTCCTGTTACGAACTCATTAGCGCCGGCCTTCTCGAGGAGGCCTGTAACCAGATCAGGGATACTCGGAACGAATACTGCGCCTTCTGTCTCATCCATACCGGGTGCAGTGAATTCGCCTTCTTCATCGAGAGCGCCTGATTCAACGAGCGGTGCCTCAATGTCGTAGCCCTTGTCCATGAGCTCATCTGCGAAGAAACCATAGTCTTCTTCGAAAGCGCCGAAATCAGCATCTTCGAAGTCAGCCTGGAGGTTCTCTGCACCTGTAATATCGTTCTCGACAGCTTCGTCGATAACAGCCTTAACGCCGTCAACGAATACTGCTTCGCCTGCCCAGTTATCAACGTCTTCGTCGTACTGCTTCTGGCCGATGCCGAAGAGGAAGAAACCGTCACTGAAGAGGTTGTCATTTGTCCAGTCTGTAAGGTTTGCGCCGAATGTGGTCATTGCGATGAAGTAAACAAGCCACATGATGAGAGCGAAAATAGGGAGACCAAGGATTCTGTTTGTTACGATCTTATCGATCTTATCTGATGTTGAGAGCTTAGCCTTTGACTGCTTCTTGTAGCAGCTCTTGATGATGGAAGCGATATAGACATAACGCTCGTTTGTGATGATGGATTCTGCATCGTCGTCGAGCTCAGTCTCAGCTGCCTTGATATCGTTCTCAATGTGGTCCATTGTCTCTTTGGAGATGCCGAGCTTCTCGATTACTTTCTCGTCGCGCTCGAAAATCTTGATTGCATACCATCTCTGCTTATCAGGATTCATATCGTGGAGGCATGCCTCTTCGATGTGAGCCAGAGCGTGCTCAACGGGGCCGGAGAAAGAGTGGGGTGGAACTGTCTTTGTTCCGTTTGCAGCCTTGATAGCTTCCTCGGCTGCCTCCATGATGCCTGTGCCCTTGAGAGCGGAGATAGCGACAGCCTTACAGCCCATCTGCTTGGAGAGCATGTCGAGGTCGATCTTGTCGCCATTCTTATTTACGATATCCATCATGTTTACTGCCATTACGACAGGGATACCCAGTTCCGTAAGCTGTGTTGTGAGGTAGAGGTTACGCTCTAAGTTCGTACCGTCTACGATGTTGAGGATAACGTCAGGATTCTCATCGATGAGATAATTACGTGCTACGACTTCCTCTAATGTATAAGGGGAGAGGGAATAGATACCCGGAAGGTCTGTGATGGTTACGCCGTCGTGCTTTTTGAGCTTACCTTCCTTTTTCTCGACTGTTACGCCCGGCCAGTTGCCGACGAACTGGTTGGAACCCGTGAGAGCGTTGAAGAGCGTGGTCTTACCGCTGTTCGGGTTACCCGCTAATGCGATCTTTATTTCTTTAGCCATTATTATATGTTTCCTCCATTAACTATCGGTTTAGTTACCTGAATGAGTGAAATTTGTTTGCGAGCGACTTCCGCACAAGCGAAGCGCGGAGGACTTTAGCGAGCAAATGCAATTTCACTCAACTTCGACCATTTCAGCGTCATTCTTACGAAGAGATAATTCATAACCTCTTACCGTAACTTCGACAGGATCACCCAAGGGGGCTACCTTACGGACATAGATCTCAACGCCTTTGGTGATTCCCATGTCCATGATCCTGCGCTTTACGGCGCCTTCACCGTGGAGCTTTACGACCTTAACGGTCTGTCCTACCTTCACTTCCTTTAGTGTCTTCATATATTCCTCCTGTTTAATTAATAAACGTCATCAGACCATGATCTTCATGGCCATATCCTTGTTGAGCGCGATCCTGGATTCCTTTACCTTAAGGATTACGCTTCCGTTGTTAACGCTGATCAGGGTTACGAACCCGCCCGGAACGATACCGAGGTTCTCAAGGTGAAGTTTTACTTCCGGACTTCCGCCAACCTTTCTTACGATCATTTCCTCGCCGCAGTCGGCTACTACAATAGGCATCATGTCTTACTCCTAATTAAAATAATAAATAGTAAGGATAAATGTACATAAGTTAGCCTTACCTAATTAGTTACGGCTAACATTATATATCTGAATTTGCAATCTGCAAGTGGAAATTTGAAGAAACGTCAATCCGCACGATCGCGGGATATATTCAAAGAACTTTTAACGGAGGCTCTTGAGGGTTCAATTATATAAATAGGGTAAAATTATTTATAACATACAAAGATTAGTCTTATATAACTAAATGACAATTTTAAACGTCCTCACGATTTAAATCCTTGTTCAAATCATAGATTCATCTTGTGGTTAGCGTGTACTAACATAGAATTGTATTAGCTAACGGAGAAGGTAATTATGTACATTCAAACAAAAGATCTTAAGAAATCCTACGGTGAAGGAGGGAGCTTCTCGCAGGTTCTTAAAGGTGTGAACATCGGCGTTGAGAAGGGCGAGATGTGCGTTATTCAGGGCACATCAGGTTCCGGCAAATCAACGCTTCTTAACTGCATTGGCGGCCTTGACAGCATTGATTCGGGTAACGTTTCTGTGGCAGGCACACTGATTGAAGGACTTAAGGGCGAGAAACTGTCAGATTACAGAAGAGACAATCTGGGATTCATCTTTCAGTTCTATAATCTCGTTCCGAATCTTACTGTAAGAGAGAACATACAGGTATGCGAATACCTGTCAAAGGACCCGCTTAATGTTGATGAGCTCTTAGATATACTCGGTCTTACGGAGCATCAGAAAAAGTTCCCGTCACAGCTGTCGGGTGGCCAGCAGCAGCGCTGTGCTATTGCAAGAGCCCTTGTTAAGAATCCGAAGGTGCTCCTCTGTGACGAGCCGACGGGTGCGCTGGATTCCAAGACATCCAGGGATATCCTGGTCCTCCTTGAGAAGATCAACAAGCAGTACGGCACGACGATGCTGATCGTAACCCACAACAACTCAATAAAGAACATGGTGGATCATGTTATCTATCTCAAAGACGGAGAGATATACAAGGATTACTACAACGAAGTGAAGACCCCTGCAGCGGAACTGGAGGATCTCTGACATGGGGTGGATATTATTTAAAAGAGCGGTAAGAGATCTTAAAGCCGGCTGGACAAGATACATAGCCTTATCGCTCCTTATCATTTTCTCTATCTTTATTGTAACAAGCCTCATGGGCGCTGCAGCTACGGTAATCGATTACACGGAGTTAAGAGACAGGGAGCTTTGCAGGGAAGACGGCGAGTTCTCTGTTTTCGTGCCCTTGCGTGATGAGGAGCTCTCGAAGATCACCTCAAGAGGTGTTACTGTCGAGAAGATGTTCTATGCCGATTATCCTTTAAACGATCAGCAGGTATTAAGAGTCTTCCAGGTTAGAGAGAATATCAACAGGATTTCTTTGATCGAAGGATCTCTTCCTGCTAATGACGGGGAAGCAGTCATCGAGAGAAGATTCTCAGAAGTAAACGGTGTCCATCCGGGCGATAAGGTCAGGATCGGAAGTAAAGAGTTCACGGTATCGGGAATCGGTGCCGTGCCGGATTATAACAACCTCCTGAAGAAGGTCTCTGATTCTGTTATCGACAGTAAATCATTCGGGCTTTTGTTCCTGACTTCAAAAGCTTATGAAGAGTTGTATTCCACAGGTATTTCGCTGTCTTCAGAGGAATACTATTATGCATATCTTCTTAACGGCGCAATGACCGAAGAAGAGCTTAAGAATACTCTGGAAGATATAGAATTCGATGTTGATGATATCGATGACGAGTATTTCAAGGAATACTGGAAAAGGCTGACAAAGAAAAAGGATGATCTCCTTGACGGTATCAAGGAATTAAAGGACGGTGCCGGCGAACTGGCTGACGGAGCAGAGGATCTGTATGACGGCACGGGCGAGTTCAAAGACGGAATGAAGAAGCTGAAGGACTCGGTTCCGGATCTTAAAGACGGCATCAAAGAGCTTGATAATGGCGCAACAGAGCTCGAGAAAGGCGTGAAGGCATATACTGACGGCGTAGGAAAGGCCGCATCAGGCGCTTCGCAGATCAAAGACGGAGCTTCGCAGCTTGCTGACGGTACCAAGTCTTTAAATGACGGTGCAAAGCAATATGGAAGCGCCGTTGACCAGTATGCACAGGGTGCTGCCGCAATGGCAAACAGCGAAGATCCTTATGTGGCAGGCGTTGCAGCAGGCCTTGCAGGTCCTGCAAAAGATTTATCTGACGGCTTTTCCGGGATAAAGAACGGCGCTTCAGGCGTCGATTCGGGCGCGAAGTCATTAAAGAGCGGTGCGAATGAATTGTATAACGGTCTCAAGAAGATCAAGGACAACAGCAATGCCTTAAGGAACGGCGCAACAGCTCTTCACAAAGGCACATCTGAACTTAAGAAGGGCGCAGACGAATTCTCCAAAGGCGTCGATGAACTGTACGACGGTTCGGATGAGCTCAATAAAGGCGCAAAGGATCTTGCCAAGGGCGCAAGAGATCTTTCAGACGGAGTAAATGAACTCTCTGATGAGGCGAATGAACTTGTAGATGATGTTTTCGACATTAAGACATCCAATCTGATGATGTTCATGAACCACGGTGATAATCCGAGGATCGATACGGCCGCTGATGACGTTCAGATCAATTACTCTGCGAGCATCATCTTCGGAATACTGCTCGTAGTTCTTTTCGCGTACGTAATATCAGTATTCATCGTTCATACGATCGACCAGGAAAGCTCCGTCATAGGCGCGCTTTATTCGATGGGCATAAAGAGAAGGACTCTCACTTTAAGCTACGTCGCAGTGCCGGTAATCGTGACTTTTATCTCAGGCGTGATCGGTACATTGATTGCCGTTCTGACGCCTGCTGGAATAGAGGCACAGCTTGCGGACTCTCTGAATTATTACTCGATGCCTGCGATAGAAGTCGAGATAACGCCCTTTATTCTTATTTATGGACTTGTAGTACCTCCGGTAACAGCATTTATCGTAAATGTTCTTGTTATCCGCAAGAGGCTTAAGAAGACGCCACTGGCATTGCTCAGGAATGAGAAGAAGGCTGTGCGCGGCAAGGAGCTTAAGATCAAGGGACTGAAGTTCATTAACCTGTTCAGGATCAGACAGATGCTGCGTGAGATCCGCGCAGGACTTGCGGTCATCCTGGGCCTGTTTATGAGCCTTCTTGTAGCATTCATGTCGCTCAATACCTATGTGTATTGCGGAAAAGTCAAAGACTACTATGTAAGCCAGACTAAATACGAATACATGTATAACTACAAATACCCGACAGAGGAAGTGCCTGAAGGCGGATATGAGGCCATTGCACAAGGCTTTAAGAAAGATATATACGGCTATACTTTCGATGTAACTCTCATGGGCATAACCAGGGATAATCCGTTCTTTGATACCGGAGATCTTCCGGATAACGATACGGACATCGTATTAAGTTCTGCAGTGGCTATCAAATATAACCTTTCTGTTGGCGATGAGTTTACACTCAAGGATACCAACGGAGGCAGATTATATGCTTTCAGGGTGTCGAATATCTTCGATTATTCCGCGTCGATGATGGTGTTCATGGACATTGACAGGACAAGGGATATGTTCGGATTGGCTGACGATTACTACAATGTCGTTTTCTCAGATCACGCCCTTGATATCGACAGCGGAAGGCTTTATTCCACGGTCTCGAAAAGCGAGATCCAAAAATCCGCCGGAATCTATTCCGACATGATGGGACCTATGATCATAACCATGTCAACAGGCTCAGCAGTGATCTTTGTTGTCGTAATGTATCTCATGATAAAGATGATGATAGACAGATCGTCATTCAACATATCGCTAATGAAGATATTCGGATTCAGGAGAAGAGAAGTCCGTAAGATGTATCTGGACGGCAATTTCTATATGGTCGCAATTGGCGCACTTATCGTAATACCGCTTTGTAAGATGATCATGGATTATGTCTATCCGAGATATCTCGTAAGCAATGTGGGCGTCGGTATAAGACCGGATTACCCACCTGAGATGTATGTGGCGATCTTCGGAGTGATCATAGGACTTTACCTGATAATAAATCTTGCTCTTACAAACAGGATAAGAAAGATAACACCGGCAGAAGTATTAAAGAACAGGGAGTAATTATGTTTAAGACAACGATCAAGGTAGACGGAATGATGTGCGGGATGTGTGAAGCACACGTAAGCGATGCTGTCAGGAAAGCGTTTCCTGAAGCTAAGAAAGTTAAGGCTTCCAGGGCGAAGAAGGAAGCAACGTTCATAAGTGACGATCAGCCTGATCCCGCTCTTATGGAAAAGACCATTAAAGATACGGGCTATGATTTCCTCGGATGCGTATCTGAACCCTATAAGAAGAGGGGGATATTCGGATGACATTTGATGAGATGGGAAACAAGCAGGGCAAGATACTGATGCTCCTGCCCGGCACATGCTGCGACTGGCAGTCGAATTTCTTAAACGTCACAGATGACCTTAAAGAGAAGTATCATCTGATCTGCGTTAACTACGACGGTTTTGACGGAAGTGATCTCATCTTTCCGGATATGATCACCGTCACGGAGAAGATAGAAAAATACATCATAGATAACTTCGGCGGCAGGATCGACGGAGCTCTCGGTTCTTCTCTCGGAGGGACCTTTGTAGGACAGCTCATAATGCGTGAGAAGGTTCACGTTGACCACGGTATATTCGGAAGCTCCGATCTCGACCAGAGCGGCGTGCTGGCAGCAAAACTTCAGGCGGCACTGGTAACCCCTCTGCTTACGGGCGTAACCAAGAGCGAGAAGAAAAAGCAGAAGATAAAGAAGATGATGATGGATTCTTTCGAGATGAGCGATGAGGTCGCGAATTCTTTCATCGAAGCATTCTCGAAGTTCAATGTCAGATCGATAAAGAACGAATACTACACAGATCTTCTGACTCACTTAAAAGACGATATACATGTTGAAGGCACAACAGCGCATTTCATCTATGCGAAAAAGATGGGCGGGAAGTACCTGAAGAGATATCTCAAATACTTCCGTGATCCTGATATCAGGGAGTTCGACATGCAGCATGAACAGTGGCTGTTCGGCGAGAGAAAGTATGCCGAGCCCGTCCTTAAGGCGATCGATGAATTTATGGAGATATCCTGACATGAACGATAAACAATATAAAGAGATCTCGATAAAAGAATTCACGAAGGCGGCAAGCGTCTATGAGACTGACCAGGCCGGCGTCTACAAGATGTGCAAAAAGGACTATCCCGATGTGCTCGCCGAACTGGAGAAGGAACCATTTGAAAGCCTTCTTGACTGCGGATGCGGAACGGCTCCGATGATCTCTCTTTTATATGAGAAATATCCCGAGAAGCATTACACCGGTATTGATCTGACTCCCAAGATGATCGAGGTGGCAAAAGCCAAGAACATACCCGGTGCGGAGTTTGTGGTAGGTGATTGTGAGAACCTGCCTTTTGAAGACAATTCCTTTGATGCGGTCATCTGTTGCGAGAGTTTCCATCACTATCCGAATGTGCAGGATTTCTTCAACAGCGTTTACAGGGTGCTTAAGCCGGGCGGAAGACTGATCCTTCGTGACATGACAATGAAAAGTGCGGCTGTAAGGTGGTTCTGCAACCACATAGAGATGCCTCTCATCAATCTCATAGGTCACGGTGATGTAAGGATCTACGGAAAAGAAGATGTGGATATGCTTTGCAGGAATGCGGGCCTTAAGATGGAGCTTTTTGAGAAGCGCGGATTCTGCAGACTGCACAGTGTGGCAAGAAAGCCCCGGTAAGGAATTTATCTATGGCATCAAATAACTGGGAGCTGGCTTTAGCCGGAATCATCGGAACCATTGTATATGCGGTTGCTGATGCATTTCTTTATCTCGGCACCGACATAGCTTCGGATAATAAGATAACACTGTGGCAGGTCCCTGAATGGCGCCTCATGACATCGATGTGGATCGGTGTAATAGGAAGTCTGATGCTGCTTTTGGGATTTATAAGCCTTGCAAGGATGTTCGATAAGGTGTTCGAGAAGGCAGGCAGATTCCTGATCCTTCCTGCGTTCCTTTGTATCGGCGGCGTGCTCTATATGCATTTTGCTTTGGGCGTTTACGCTCCTCTTACATATAATTCCGCAGTCAAAGCAGGCATTACGGCTGAGCAGTTTTCGGTTCTTCTCGCGAATGCTGAAAGCTATATGAACCCTCTAACCATTGTATTGGTCATCCTTGGTTACTCAACTGAGATAGTGCTTATCTACGGTATCTTAAGCGGAAAGTTCGGCCTTAGGAAAAGGCTTGTATCTCTTATGTTCGGCGGATATGCACTTGTCGTACTGGCATTTGCTTTAATAGCAAAACTTACCGGTGAATACGGTATCTTAGGCTCTGTCGAGAGTCTTCTCGAAATGACGTTTTTCATTCCGGCTTATATCTATTGGCGCAAGGACGAAAAGAAATGATCGTAACTGTTGTTCTTTCATTGATAGGTTGCATTGCTTTCTTTTTGCTGATATTGGGTGTCACGGTAACTTTACCGTCGCCGGGACTTATCAGCTTTTTCCCTGAAGACGTGCAGGAAAGATTAAGACCCCGTGTCGAAAACCAGCCGATGACTTTTAAGAGGTTTATGGGATGGGTGATCCTTTTGGCATTTTGTATTCTTTATATTGGTTTATTCGTCTATGGTGCATCAGATGGCATAAAGAACGGATATTCATTCTGGCAGTTCCTCTTGCGTTTCCTGATCATCGGCGCGTCAATTAAAGTTTTTGACATAGTATTTTTCGATTATTTCATATTGACCAGAACAAGATTCTTTCAGCACTTCTTTCCTGAGACGGAAGGATGCAAAGGCTGGAAAGACTTTGGCTTTAACCGTAAGCAGCAGATAAGGCAGTGCATCATGATACCTGTATGCTGTCTGATCATTGCTCTCATTTGTACATTTTTGTGAGGTGATATTATGCAGATACTTATCACGTTATTACTTGCAGTCATGATGATGGCAGGGCTCTTCCTGCTCCTTCTGGGAGGCGTCGGTTTTGTGCAGAATAAGAGCTTTTTCTCATCTGCACCCAAGGAAGTAAGAGACGCGGTACCTGACACAAAACCCGAGAGGTTCAAAGGCCAGCACATAGTCGGATGGATGATCATCATCCTGGCCTTTGCATTGATGATAGGAGCAGTCGTGACCGGTGCTGTTCTTGGCATCCGCGATGATCTTACATTCTGGCAGCTTTTTGGAAGGTTCCTCATCATGCTCCTGCTCCTTAAAGCTTACGATATCGGCTTCTTTGACTGGGTATTGCTTTGCAATGCCGGATTCACTTTCTTCCCGAGTTTCTATCCTGAGTGCAAGCCTGTGCTGGGCCATTATCTTTTCGGATACAACTGGAAAACACATCTTGCACACGTCATCGCATTCTTCCCGATATCAGCTGTTATCGCCTGGATCTGCACACTGTTCTGAGGTCCTTGTTTTTGCATTATATCCCGCACTGCCGGATCAGCCGCCGGTCTCTGAACTTCAGGATATGGTCTATGGGATGTTCATGTCTCCTATTAAAAAGCCCGGAAACTTGTGGGCTCCCGGGCGATTATTCATGTTACTGACGTAACAAAAGATCATGAGTCAGGCGGGCGATCATGTACAGAATAGAGGAAAGATTAGAAACATGATGCTATTAAGGGTGCGCCGCCTGAGACAGGTTTTTATGGCATGCATGTATGATAAACCTATAAACCCACCAAGTCAATAGGAATTAACATACAACCTAGTAAATATGTGTCGGAAATCTCGAAAACAGTATATATCAACAAGTATACAAAGTGTAGTAATTCAAAGTAAATCAAGGCGTTTCAGGTAATCCTGCCTGTCTGATAGGAATTAACTTCTATTTCACGCAAATCTTTTATTGACATCTCACAAACAAATTGGTATATTCTTTGTCGGTTAGTTAAGACTAACAGATGTAAATGGGGAATAACCGAAGGAAACTTCTAGAAAGGAATCTTCCGATGTTTG
>JAEFBA010000047.1 GCA_016292145.1 Saccharofermentans sp. | reverse complement strand
ACGACATTAGGCACTAATGTCTTCTCAGCGTCTGCCCGGGAAAAACCTAAGCTCTGCAGATATTGCAAGGCACTTTCCCTAAGATCATTGCCCATCGTGTGAGCATATCCGTCCACATGAATGGGTGTTGCCGGCTCTGTAGCCGAATGGGTGAATCTCTTCTTTGTGACGGATGTAAGTTTATACCATGCAGAAGAGTCTTTGGATTCGATCCTTACAACGAGTGCCTGCTCGATATATTGCGGATCAGAATTGTTATCGAATTTCGGGACAATGTAATAGCGGGCTTTGCCGTAGTCAAAGTATCCCCAGGCAGAATAAGTACTGCCGGAAATACGGGTGTAATCACCTATGGAATTGTAATCAGCATTCGGGAAACTCAGATCGACCTTCGAGAAATCCCCGATTACAAATCTGAATCCGAAGAATAGACCGACTACTGCAAGTACAAATGAAGTTATGCAGCCGACGAGAAGTGCCTCTCTCGGTCTGGTTATGATCATGTAGATAAGACGGAAAGTACCACGTGAACTCATAAAAGCATCCCCCTGCCATAAGCGAAAACCCCAAACCGACAGGAACAGTATAGCATTAGAAATATCAAAAAATCATTATTTTCATGCTAAAAATCCCATCAAGAAAAGTTGATTATTTTACTTTATCCCTGGATTTTTTACTTTATCCCTGAGTTTTGGAAAAAATATTGATACAAGCCTTTGCATTTGGTATTTTCTTCGAAGTACATGTGGTCGACGCGGTCACAAATATTAATGTGGAGGATAATCTATGAAAACAAATGTCATCAAAAAAGCAGTATCAGTATTAGCATGTGCCAGCATACTGGCAGGCTGTACAGCAATGAGCAACGCTGCCGGTGGAACAGGAGACCCGGAATACTGGTTCGGATTATATAGTAAAACTGTCAACCTTAATGTTGCATCTAAAAAGTCAAAAGACATGTTCACGTATAGAAATAATGATTATGATTATTTTATGTATAAGTATTCTGTTTCTTATATACACTATTCAGGTCTTGCAACAGGCGCATATTTATCTAATCTGAAAGTGAAAGTCAGCAGTCAATATGTATGTGAAGTTAACACGCCAAAGCGTTGGGGTCCTTACTTAGCTCCTAATCCCGGCAACCAAAAATTTGTGCTTGATAACGGTGCTAAGAAAGATGTAGGAATAAAAATGACTTTTAGTATCGGCGAGTATTATTGATTTTTGAATAATTAAATGCCTTGTCCTGCAGACCATATAGGACAAGGCAATATTATTTAATCAATATGGGGAAAACATGAATAGCAAAGCATTAAGATCATTAGCCTCTATAGTATTAATTGCATCATTTGTCATGGGCACATGTGCCTGCAACAAGAACAGCGAACCGGTCAGCACTGACAGTTACTGGTATGGCTGCAGCTCATTCAGAGTGCCTGCTGTTGAGGGTTACAGACAGGCCATGAGATCCAGCATTTATTCTGATGGATATTATTATCTGACAGTATATGGTGAGAAGTCAGATGAAAAGACAGATGGTCCTGAAGAGTATTACAGGCTATATAAGATAGATTCAGACGGCAATGAAGTAAGTAATGTTTCATTGCCCGTTAAGTGTGCTCATTCGGGCAATCAGGCGGTAATTGAAAATGACAGACTGTATTGTTCGGATCAGAGTTCCAATACTGATTATGTGATCGATATTAACAGCGGGAAGGTCATTAACGAAGAGATCACTGATGAAATCACCATGGGTTTTTATTCAGTTGATGACGGATATGTAAAAATGTCTGCCGGCAGTCTTACACGTTATTCCAAAGAAGGAAATGAGTCCGGCCGCATAAAAGGAAATGAAATAGCTAATGCCATATCGTTCTATCAGAAGGACGGAACGTATTATCTCATAGCGAACAAAAACGGAAAGATAATCTGTTATGAAGCGGATTTTGATAAGAGCAGACTGGAGAAGATTCTGGAGAGCAGCTCCGCTGATCTGGAAAGCTTTGAAATAAACAACGGTATTTTCTTTTCTGACAAAGGCGTTTATTACATTGACACCAAGTCAAAGATGCTGATGCCTGTTACAGAATGGAATTATGTTGATATTAAGCCCGCGTACAAGGCGGTACGTTATGAATTAAATCTGGCGTATGACAACTTAAGATTCGGCAGACTGTATGCATATGAAGATTCAGAGATCGAACTGATCATTTTCAATAATCTGCCTGCAGAAAATAATGCCAACAAAAAAGTAATAACTATAGGCGGATATGGTGTTGATTTTTCCGTGGCGATTAAATGGGCAGTTTATAGATTTAACACTTCACAGAATGAATACAGAGTATTTCTGGATGACTATTGGAATGAATATGCATATGGATCCGGCATTGAGGCACAGTCGCAGATTGCCAAACTGATAAAGCATTTTAGTGAGGGCGGCGCTCCGGACATATACTACGGAGCAAATTTCGACTACAGGTATATGTACAATGCCGGCCTGGTAACAGACATGATGCCGCTCATTGAGAAGGATACGGATTTCAGCATGGATGATCTGATCCCTTCGATTAAGGACACTATCGTTAAGAACGGGGCATGCTATCAGATCTTCCCGGCCTTTTATTTCGATGGAGATTTCGGCCGCAAGGCGGATTTTAGCGAAGAAAACATAACTTATAAGCAGGTTGATGAGCTTGCCAAAAAGAAAAACATTCCTGTCAGAGGCGATATGGAGGCAGCAGAGTATGCTGATCAGATCATTCGCTATTCTCTGGGAGATTTGGTGGACAACTCAACCGGTGCGCATATAGTATCTGAAGAACAATTAAAAGAAATAGTCGAGTATTCTGTTAAATACGGCATTTCATTTGGCGGAATTGAGAATAGCATAGCTGACATGGATACAGTTCATAAGGGCATGCATTTGACATGCAGAAGGACTTATTTGGGCAATCTTTATGATCTGGCAGATATTGAGAGCAGCCTGAATGACAGTTTTGTTTATCTGGGATTCCCGTCCATTAACGGATCAGCCCGTGCTGCACAGACCGATGGTCTTGTGGCCATATCAAGCGACTCAAAATACAAGGAAGCCTGTTGGCAATTGATCAAATACATGCTGACAGATGAAGTCCAGGAGATCGAAATTATCTATGGGAATAATCCGGTAATAAACACTGTGTTTGAAGACCACTGCAAATATGCGGCTCATCCCGATTCGGTTTCTGATAATGAAGTTGTCTGGAAAAGCATCGTAAGAGGACAGAAAGCCGTTCCCGACCGGATCATTTCTGATTACCGTGAAATGGTCTTAAGCATTAATTCTGTGATCTCATATGATTGGGGCTTATATAACATTATTTGTGATGAGGTCAACGCTTATTACTACCAGAATAAAAGCCCGGAGGCGATTGCTAAAACGTTCCAGTCCAGATTAGATCTTTACGTATCGGAGAACTATAAATGAAGCATTTTGATAAAGCGAAAAGAACAGTCGTCATTATGGTGGCCCTATGTGCATTGATCGCACAAGGATGCTCTGACAACAATTCTGCGAACCAGTCGCTGGCAGGAATTCCGTTATCCGGAGGTAACACGGAAACAACAGAATCTTCTGACGATAATTCTGCAATATCCGGTGCTGACTATGAACAGCTGCGCATTGAGACAGATCAGGATAACCATTCGTTTGCGATCAAATATATAAAAGCAGGCAAAGAGTATCAGCTGGACGGAAAATTACTGACATATGGATACCCTGAGACGGCAAATGTTTACCGGATAATTCCCTCTTATGAAGATAAGAACGTTCATTATAATCCGGTCGAAGGATGGACAGATTGTTTATTTCAGGCATATTCGTCACTGACATGCTTAATAGGACATAACAGTGAAACGGGTACTGAAGAGGTCTTATCCAAAGCAGAAAGAAACAGTGTAAATGATTCGATGGTAAGGCTCGATAATGCTGATTATAAGCAAATGGCAAAGATCAGATCAGCATTTCCTGAAGCGGTTTTCGGAGACTACACATTAAGATTTACCTATCCGCCGACAAATACTGATCTTTATGAGATTGATTACGATAACCCATACAACAGAAGAGATTACATCCTTGACACTATCAAGGGAAGGCCATTCGACTACTATGTAACAAGGCGTGTTATAGACGGAATAATCGTCGGCTTGCCGGCGAATGCGGACTTTTTTTGCTTGCGTTACGATAAAGCAATGAAGCAGACAACTACTATTGAAAGCGAGGAATGGATTGAATTCTATGACGGCAAGGATATTTATGAAGTGCATTGCTATACAGCTAACAAGAAAGACACTGAAGTCTATTTGAAGAGCAAGCCGGTTATGTCCGTTGAACAGGCTTTTGATAAGGCCAAACCGATAATAATAGAGCGGTTATCAGAGAACAAAGAGACACATATATATGCCGCTGAACTGGTCTACCTTGTGGTCACTGTCTATGATATGAGCAATGAGATCTTTAGTGATGAAAAAACCACAAGTGATACTTATGAAACATATCTTTATCCGTTCTGGGTCTTCTATATGCATTCAAATTATAAGGCTATGGGCTCAGACAGCGCGGACAGAGATCCTGTTATCGTAAATGCAATTACAGGAGAAGCCATTGACCCATGCGTCAGTAATTATTGATACAGCAATAATTAACGGCGCATGAAGACTTCGGGCTAACGGCTGATACTATTTCCTCTCGTTCAGCACGGTCTGAGCCCTGTCGTTGATCGTCTTAGTGACTTCCTCAAAGGACTTCTGGCCTTCGAAGTATGCCGGGATCTCTTCATAGATAATGAGTGAGATGCTGTGGTAGACAAAGGCGGAAGTTGTTGCCGTGGAGAGCTGCTCTATATATCTGTCTGCAAGTGCGGTGTCGAGTTTTGTTCCTACCTTTGCATATTTCATGCCGGCATTTTTTTCTATATTTCTGTTGGTGCTTTCGATCGCAGAAAGAGCCAAATCCTTCGCGCATTTCTTATTGATAGGGATATTCATGAAGAATGTCTTCTGGATATCTTCTGAGAGAAGTATACTCAGAAATATCTTGCACGAATCCAAGTCTCCGGTATACGAGGAGATCGACACGGCGGTATTTGAACCGACTGACGCTGTCCTTCCGTCAACTGACGGATAGCCGCAGATCACGGGATTTTCGAACTTCTCGGCAAAGCTCTCATAATCGCTGAAACCGTAGATCACGGTGGGCTGGACGCGCATGCTTTCCTTTGCTGACATCAAGTCTTCCCATTCTGCATCGACATCTTTGCCTTCGAAGTATCCTTTGGCGGGAAGTTCTTTGCAGTAATCGAGTATTGCCTTGAAATCATCGCAGTTCACATCGATCTTTCCGTTATTGATATACGTTCCGCTCGAGTTCGCGAAAAGCTTAGTCGCGACTTCTGTTCTTGAGAAAGACAGCTGGTGATCATATAAAGGATCCTGCCCGTTGCAGACTGTCTTTACCATGGATGCATATTCTTCAAATGTTAATCCGTTCCTGCCATTGAGATCACTTTCGGAAGCTAGGAGACCATCGACATAAAAGCCGATAGGGAACTGGTAAAGCGCTCCGTTAAATTTCGAAGCCTCGATGGCATTCATGAAATAATCAGATTCGCTGATGCCACTCTCATTCTTCAGATAGTCAGAGAGGTCAATGAAATAATCCTTCTTAGAGAGCTGCTCATTCGCACCGTTTGTGATCAGGATGTCAGGGCCTTCTCCGGCAATAATGTCCATTGCCAGACGGTCTGATACGGATGCATAAGAATTGAGGCTGTCAAGCGTTGCTTTGTCTGTGTTATCGGCATTTGTATAGTCGATCTTGCTGTTTGTCTTATACCGGTTATCGAAAAGCATAAATGACGAATCACTCTCCTGATTGAAGCGCATTATCGCTTCGGAGATGCTGTAATCCAAGTCTTCAGTCGAAGCGACAGTAAGGATGTTCTTGCCTGCTGCAGGATATTCGTCTGATTTGGTGAATGTGCAGAGCGTGAAAGGGATTATATCATCACCGACATATTTCGATGAATACCAGAAAAGAAGTCTGTCGTCATCTGCATATTTCAATTCGGAATTATTGACAAGGAATCTGTTGCAGACAGAGCAGTTGAAAGACAGTATCATCTTGCATGTGCCGCCTTCCGTATCAATGCTGTACACACCGCCGTCAGTTACTGTTACGAGCATGCCGTTGCAGTATGTGAGATTGCGGAGCGGGATCTTGACATATTCCATCTCGTCAAGGGCGCTGATCTTTCCGGTCTCAAAGTCAACCAGGCAGTATCTTATCTGTCCGAAATTGTAATTTGCGGAAGTACTTCCCCAGACAACGGCCTTGTTGCTTCCGGCACTGATAATGCCTTCCGGGAATTTAATATGAAAATCCCTTGAGAGATTATCGAGCGCTACTTTTTTCTTTACCTTGCCGTCTGCAGGATCGATCAGTTCAACTGACGTATTCTTATCATGCCTGAGCATGGCTATGTCGCTTCCGGCAAATACGAATCTGTTCGAAGCTTCATTTTCTGATGAGTTCTTTGTCAGTGCTATCCTGTTTTCAGGTGAGATGCTTCCTGTAGCCTCATCTATAGGGAACAGGATCTGTTCGCGCGTGGCAAAATCATAAGCATCGATATACAGGCGGTCTCCTGCAATCATATTATCCAGACTGACGTTATCTCCGAACTCATTCCTGATGACAAAATCACATGCTGCATTATTGTCTTTGTCAAAAGACATTATGTGGTAGACAGGTTCCTTGGGTTCGGTCTCAGTAAGAAAGAGCCATGTCCGGTCAGAGAAGAAGGTGATATCGCATAGGAAATATTCACCGACTGTTTCTTTCACACGATCGAAGAGTTCCGTGTTTTCCGCGAAGTCATACCAGAACATTCCGTCCGGGAGCTTGTCGGGCATCTTGCCGCTTAATACGAGCCCTGATTCGTCTTTAACTGCATTCTTTGAGGATCTGCTGCATCCGCCGGTGAATAACGAGACAAGAAAGGATGCCGCCAGAACAGCGGCCCCGATCTTTTTTATAGGTGTTTTCATAAAAATACTTCCTCGGGTTTAATATTCCCGACATTCGAATGAGCACATCAGTATTAAAGCCCAGACTAATGCTTTCTATCAACTTCAAAATGCGGCAAAAATCAAGATTCTTTTAGCCGCCGAGCGAACTGATCCACTGGACAATGGTCATGATCAGCGCGCGCAGGAAGCTTAAGGCAAAGAGACCGCCTGCAACGATACCGATGATCATGAATACTCTCTTCAAAGATCTCGGCCATGTGCCGACGATGTTGCCTGTCTGACCGTTTACAAGGACACGGTAGACTGTGCCGTTGTAATCAAAAGACGTGATCCAGATAGGTGCCAGAACATACTTCGCATGGACGTTTGAAGCTTCGGGCTTCATGTCGATCTTTGCAACAACATCAGCGTCTTCCATGTTCTTGATGCTTCTGTGGATCATGTCGTAGATCTTGCCCATGGCTGTCTGCCATGCTGTTGTTCCGTCAACCGTATAGCTCTCTGACCAGAAACCTGCAAGAAGGTTAGGGTCGTATCTCTTTACGAAATTGAAATCGAATTTGGATACCGTCTTCCAGTAAGCATCCTTTTCGAGCCTGCTGGATGCCATGAGCGTCAGGTTCTTAACAGGCATCTTGCAGACACCTTCAGCCTTATGGTACTTCGTATACTGGTCGTCGCCGCTGCCGTAAGTCTTTCCGAACTTGCCCTTGTAAGGTGTGTATGTGTCGCAGTCGAAAACCCAGTATGGGACATATACGCCTACTAGATCCGTGATCTTGGTATTCTTCTTAAGATCCAAAGGTGCCATTCTTCTGGCGGAGATCCACTGATTGAATATGTTCTGGGCCTGTTCCTTGCTGATCTTGAAAGGAATGACGCCTGTAGGCTCCATCATTCCGGACGTGTTGCCGGACTCTGTTATTGAGTTGGATCCGCAGTAAGGGCACAAGCCTGAGAGCGAACTCTTGTCTGCGAGGAACTGACCGCCGCAGGTACCGCAGATAAGGACCTTGCTGTTCGTCTGCAGGAGATGACGGCCTGCATTATTCTGCAGATCATCAAGTGAATAGCCTATTCCCGGAGCAACAGGCATGGTCTTCAGCTCAACAGTGCTGCCGCAGAAGTTGCAGACAAGTCCGCCCGTGGCAGGATCATAAGCGAGTGTAGCGCCGCACGACGGACACTTGTTGTCTGATGTGGTCTGATTTGTAAGTGTTGATGTATCGATCATTGCAGGGCCGGACACCGGTGCAGAACCCTGAGTGTCCTTGGCAAGAGGCGCGTTGCCGTAAGCGACGTTCATCGCCTCGATCCTCTCCTGCTCTTCGCGCTTATCAAATTCACTTCTCGTATTGAAAATATTACCCATACCCTTACTCCTTAAGATGCTTCTTAAAACCCTTAATCCGTGGGCACGAAGTTAACGCGCACCCATATAATTGTATCAAAAAAACGGGCGCATAAAAATATATGCAGGGAGCGGAATGCTCTGGAGTTAATTGGGGTCAGTTGTTTGGGAAAAGGTATCATGCATAGCCGGATCGTTTACCGGCACTCCGGGAAGCGCTATTCTTCTCCAGCGCATTCCTGATATGAACAGCGCTTTCCCTTTTGCCAACCGAAGTATAGCATTGGCCTCAGAATGAATGTGGCGAAATCTAAGTGAAGACTGAGTGAAAGCTGTGTGATTTTATTTCGGGGCTTTTGCTTATGGCCTCTCTTGACGGCTTGGAAAACGTGCTGTATCATCACGGCAGAAATCTTAAAGACGGAGGAACACCAATGAGGAAGACAATCTGCTGATAGTTTAATAACTGCCTCGCGGATAAGTCTGTTTTTGTGTGTTCATTTATATTGCATTTTTATAAGCCGCGGCCGCTTCCTTATGTCGCGGCTTTTGATTTATCCGGCATGGGGCCTTTTCGAAAGGAGGCATTATGCCAACAATTAATATCAACAACTTAACATTCGGATATGACGGGTCTGAGAAGACCTTATTTGACGACGTCACGATAGCTCTGGACACTTCGTGGAAGCTTGCACTTGCAGGCAGGAACGGCAGGGGAAAGACCACGTTCTTTAAGCTCCTCAGAGGCGAACTCCCTTACAGCGGAACGATCTCCGGTGTGCCTCAGACGATCCTTTTCCCAATGACTGAGCTGCCCGATAATGAGGATTGGAGAGTTCGAAAAGAACTCAACCTGATGGGAGCAGATCCAGACATCATGTGGCGTCCGATGGAGACTTTGTCAGGCGGTGAGCGGACCAAGCTGATGCTCGCAAACCTCTTTGCTTCTGACGGTCTGTACCCGCTTATCGATGAGCCGACGAACCATCTGGACAGGGTCGGCCGTGAGGCAGTCGCAGACTATCTCGCGTCGAAGGACGGATTCATCCTGATCTCTCATGACCGCGCATTCCTGGACCGCTGTACCGACCACACCCTGGTCATCACGAAGACCGGCTTAGAGCTCGTGGGAGCCTCTTATTCAGTGTGGTGGGAGAACAATCAGCAGCGCATGGAGAGCGAGCGCGCAAGGAACGACCAGCTCAAAAAGGAGATGAGTTCCATCGATGCCGCCATGAAGAAAAACGCACAGTGGTCATCGAAGGCTGAAGGCTACAAGAACCGGAGTAAGGCACCGTCAAAGGTAGCCGAGGACCATTTCAGAAGGGCATATGAGGCTGAGAAAGCGCGCAAATTAATGTCTGCCGCCAAGAACTTGGAGCACCGCAACGAGCGCAAGCTCGAAGAAAAACAGAGCCTCCTGAAGGACCTCGAGCGCACCGAGACACTTAAGATCACGGGCACCGAGCACCACAACAAGACTCCGGTGATCCTTAAGGACGTGACGCTGATGCGTTACGGCGAGCCGGTCGTCAAAGGCTTTGATCTGACAGTTGAGCGCGGCAGCAAGATCTCGCTGCAGGGAAAGAACGGGTGCGGCAAGAGCACTCTTATAAAGTTCCTGGCAGGCCTGGGGGAGGCAGAAGGCATCACTGCGGAAGGAGACATCTATATCGCTCCCGGCCTCAAGATCTCTTATGTCGGCCAGGACACTTCATCTCTTGAAGGTCCTCTTTATGACATAGCCGATGCCCGCGGATGCGATAAGACGATCTTCTCGACGATCCTGATCAAGATGGGATTTACGAAGGAGATGCTCTATAGAGATGTTTCCGCGCTGTCGCTGGGCCAGAAGAAATTCGTCATGATCGCGCTGTCCTTGTGTGAACATGCGGACCTCTATCTCTGGGACGAGCCGCTCAATTACATCGATGTCTATCTGAGGCAGGAGATCGAGCGTCTGGTCAAAGAAAACAATGTTACAATGCTCTTCGTTGAGCACGACAGGACGTTCGCGGAATCGGTCGCGGACAGGGAAGTCTGCATGTGACGGGCCGGTGCTTTTGCTAAGGTAAGATCAGATCGTCTTGCAGAATTCTAATATCTCGGCTTTTCTGGGCTCGACGTTCTCTTTGTATTCGATCGAAGTAAGCCCCAGATGGCCTGATCTCTCGATCTCGAGATGCCCGTAGAAGTGTTCGATGCTGCCGATCAGGCGCTCACACTCGGGCATGTTGGGACCGGTGCGGAGTGCGACAGCGTAGCCTTTTTTGCCGGGCTTGATCGTGGCATGAGGTTCATGGGTATTGCACCAGGGAGTAACCCTGTCTATGAAGGATTTGAACTGGCCGGGAATGTCTGCCCAGTAGGAAGGTGCGACGGATACGATGATGTCGGCTTCATCGAACTCGTTCATGATGTCACGGATGACCTGTGCGTCAGGCATAACGCAGGATGCCGTATTGTGGCATGCTCTGCATCCTTTGCAGAACGCGAAAGAATAATCGTCGATGCAGATGCTTTTGGTATCGTAACGCGTGCTAAGTTCTGTGCTTATGATGTTAACGATCTCGGCTGTGGCACCGTTTCTTACGGGACTGCAGTTAATGACTAATGCTTTCATCGGGAATCCTCACTTTTTAGAGCACATTATAACGCAGCACGTGAGCTTTTGAAGCGTGGAAATTACTTAATCATCTATAAGGTCAGGATCAGCCTCTGCTTTTGACTTGGGCTTTGATGCGGCCTTCGGATCAGCTTTAGCCTTGCCGTTTGCTGCAACAACAGATCCGGCATCAGAACCGCTCTCTGCACCGAGCTTCGCATCGACCTTTACCTTGATCTTCTCCCAGAGCTTCGACGCGTTCTCTGTCATGCTCTCCTTCAGGCTCTTCGGAGTTTTCTCTGCTCCGGCTGATGCGCCTTCTGCTGCGGATGCTGCCTCATCAGATGCATCTGCCTTCTTATATCCCAGGCAGCTGAATACGATGATCGGGAGACACGTGTAGAATGCATAGCCGAATCTGAATTCATCGTGCATGAGCGTTGCTATAAGGAGAGTGCCCAAAAGGCAGAGTGCCGGCAGGGCGAAGATGTAATCCTTACGCTTCTTGTAGATGCAGTAGACTGTTGAGAACAGGATGATCCACATGTGGAAGCCGACATTGTAGGTCAGTATGAGGACTGAGTTATCGTCCGTGAATGCTTTTACGTAGTTATGGAAGAAGTCGTTGAACTTCGGCGATTTTACGATAAGGTGCAGGTCTTCTTCTTCGCAGACGCCGTCCCACCACTTCATCCAGTAATAGTTGCCCGGATTCCAGTATCCTGAGGTCTGGTCGATCCATGCCTCCATTGCGATAAGCGGGTGTCTTGAGACTACGGAAAGCCAGAGGTTGAAGCACTCTACAGGGTGTTCTTTGATATATTCCTGATGTCCCTCGTAACGGATGACGTCTCTTGCATAGTCGTAGATCCTGGGGTTATAGCGCTCGACCATCTTCTCGATATTGCCGATCCTGTCCATGACGGCTCTCTCTTTTGCTGTCAGATGTTTCTCGCTTGCGACCCTTGTGATCTGCTGTACCGGGATCGAGAGCATCTCGATGGTGTCAGCCTGAGGGATGTTCTTTGCCTTAAGAACAGGGAATTTGAGTATCATGGCTGCAAGAAGGGCACCGAGGCAGCAGAGAAGTATCATGGACCTCTTGTTCTTTTCCTCACTCGGTTTGCGGTTCTTCTTTTTCGCGAAGAAAACAATAAGTAAAATGACGAGCAGCAGGATGAACGCAGGCATGCCGTTGCTCCTTAAGAGATTGAACCCGATGCCTGACAGACTCAGGAGAATGTAATTTGTAAGCTGTTTTTTGCCGATGTTCTTGATGATCCTGAACAATGCGACGGTGAAGAGGCATACGATCGCGCCGTAGATGCTGTCCTTCCAAATCGTGAAGCTGAATATCACATGGCAAGGCGTCAGCATGAACCAGACGAGCCAGGCGATCGTGAAGATCCTTCTGCTGCCGGCCTGGATCATCGTGGTGAGCATGAATGACGTGCATGCAGACATGAAGAGTATCTGGAAGACGGTATACGTTGCGACTGCATCATTGATGTCAGTGAACCAGTTCATGCCTATGTTCATGAACAGTCCGATGAGCCATGTCTGATATACAGGATGGTGGTTGGAATAGTCACCGTGAAGCACCTGCTTTATCTGGTTTAAGCTGTCAGAGCAGATCTGTCCCGGATAAGAGCAGAGATAGAAAACAGTAAGATAGATTCCCGCAAGGAGTACGAAGAATACAGCAAACCAGATCCACGGCTTGCAGGGAGCATTGTCTTTTCTGAGTTCTATCTGTGACAGGATATTCTCAACAAACAGGAAAATATCGATAAATACGACGAAAGATGAGCAGAAGAGCAGTATTGCGATGATGACTCTCTGCCACATGATCAAAGGAAGGAACATTGCGTAATTTGCAAGCATTACTATGAGCCCGAAAAGAACCCCTGCCACGATAAGCGTGATGAGCTCAGTTTTATCGCGCTTTTTGGGCGTTGTATCAACGTTCTTAAAGCGGACGAACTGATTTACCGCAAATGCAATGAGCGCGAAAACGCCTACGATCAGATAAGCGGTCTTGGAAGAACCGATCTCAGCCCTTCCGAAATAGATGAGGAAAAAAGCCAGAAGAAGAAAGTTGATAATGGAGCCTTTAGCTTTTTTGAGTTCTTTGAGAAGCATAGTATTTTCCTTTTATTATTTTTCTTATGACATTGTAACACTTTAAGCGAAGGCGACTTTTTCCGCAATATGAAAAGTTTTTTACAGGCTCTTGACAACTATATCGGGAGACGATATACTCGGGCTACGATATATCGGAAGCCGATATAAAGGAGGATAAAGGAAATGCCACAGTTAGCGTTAACCGAAGCAGTCTTCTACATACTGTTGTCGCTTCAGAAACCGCTTCACGGATACGGAATAATCCAGAATGTGGGTGAGCTCTCGAACGGGCGTGTGAAGCTTGCTGCGGGCACATTATACGGAGCGCTTAATACGCTCGTGGAGAAGGGATGGATAGATGCTCTGCCGGAGAATCCTGAGAGCCGTAAGAAGGAGTATGTGATCACCAAGAATGGTCTTGCCGTACTCAAAGAAGAACTTGACAGGCTCTCGGAACTCGTCGAAAACGGCAAGAGGATATTGGGAGGAAACTGAAAATGCGCAGAGTCATTCATAAAATATTTTGGATCTGGCAGCTCGAGAAAGAACAGGCCTGGATCAATGAGATGGCTTCACACGGATACTCTCTTGAACATGCAGGAAGGCTGACTTTCGAATTTGAAGAAACAGAAGCTGACCTCTATACTTACAAAACGCTTTTCCTCAAGGGCTGGGCAGACAGCGAAGAGAACAGAAAGTATCTGAAGTTCCTGGAGGAAATGGGGATCAAGGTCGTCTGCTATATCAACTATCCCGGTACAACCTGGATATACACAAGGGCTTTAAAGGCCGATTACCCTGACGGGATCGATCTGTTCTCCGACATCGATTCCAGGATCAAAGGCATGAGAGTAATGGCCGGATACATGATATTCGTTATGGTAATGATGCTCTCAGCAACCTTGCTGAATCTCTGGTATGCATTCGGAATGGGACACTTCCTGCCTCTGAATTTTATCTGTGCATCAGCGGTGTTTGTTCTTTCCGTTTTCGCAGCGATTGCAACAGTCAGGCTCTTCGTTAATATCGGAAAGCTAAAAAAAGAGCGCGCAATACACGAATAAACACAACATTTCAAAAAATTAATAATCCGCAAATATGGAGGAAATTACTTATGGAAAAATTAAGTGATCAGGGCAGACTGCGCCCATGGATGGGATTTGTCCTTTTCGGAGTCTTGATGGCATTCTTTATATTCGTATGTGCACCGCTCCAGCAGCACCTCGGAATACCGGGTCTCGTTCTGACAGAGCTTGGATTTCTGATACTTGCAGTGGTCTATTGTCTTATACGCAAAGTCAAGATCAGGGAAGTCTTTCCTGTAAAGAAAGTTAAAGCAAGGGATATCTTCGGATCGATCCTTCTCGTTCTGGGCGCATTCCCTCTCTCGTTAATACTGGTTGCGATCACAGCGGTCATCTTCCCGTCAGCAACATCTGAGGTTGGAGATCTGAATTCGTTTATCTACGGAAATCTTAATTTCCCTATGGCAGTTCTTATCGTCGCCCTCATGCCTGCGATCTGTGAGGAAGCGATCCACAGAGGCGCCATCTTAAGCAACTTCAGAGGCATGAAGCACGACTGGGTAATCGTCCTCATCATGGGCTTATTCTTCGGAATCAATCACATGTCAGTCTTAAGATTCCTTACGACAATGACTCTCGGACTTTTCTTAAGCTATGTCGTAGTAAAGAAGAACAACATCATTTTGTCGATGATCATGCACTTCACGAACAACATGATCTCGGTAAGTATCACATATCTTCTGGGACAGGGGAACACCGGCTCGGTATCAGCTTCATCGATCGATTATTCTTCAGTACTCGGCACATACATGATCCTCGGATTTGCATCTCCTATCCTTATCACTGTAGGACTTATGCTCGTATATCCTGAGGGCCATAAGAAGATCAGATTCCTCTTTGCGGGAATCCTTGCAACGGTTCTTCTTGCCGGAGGTGTCGCAGTAAACACCGTTAGCACAGCAAGGAACATGCTCCTCAACACAACCATCGGTTATCAGATTACTGCTGAGTCCAAGGAAAACACCGATCTCGATTTTACGGTAGAGGAAGACCGCGATGCTACAGTAGTCGTCGTCATCATGAATGCTGAAGGTGATTATAAGGTCAGGATCGACGGCGATAAGGGCAGCAACATCATCAATGCACCTGTTCCTAACGGACTGGTCCGTATGATCACTTACAATGTCTCGTTCCCTGCTGACCACTATGTCATAACGGTGGAAGCAGGTGACAATGCTGTAGGAGAGAAACCGCAGATAGAGATCGCGATCAGATAAGTTTTCGTTGCTCCCGGGAAAAACAGCGGCTGCCTCGTATGTGAGACAGCCGCTTTGCTTTTTACTTTATGTTATATCCTTTGTCTTTCAGCACACTCAAGGCTTTCTCGAAGTTTTCTTCCTTCACGAGGATATAGTCCGTGTTATATGTCGATACGGCAAAGATACCGATCTTATTTTCCGCGAGTATCGAAGATATCTTCGATAAGATCCCGATGAGCGAGAAGTCTAAAACTCCTTCGATCCGGAAGCCACGCCAGCCGTCATCTCTTTCGAGCGTGTCGGAAGGGCAGTCGGATGTCTTGCATACAAGTGATATTTCTTCGTCTGTGCGCGCAGCAAACCAGAAATCCTTCTCCGGTACAAGATCTGATTCAGACTTCAATTTGCAAACCGTGAACTGATAAGGCAAACGTTTAAGATCCATAGAACTGTTTATTCTCCTTCTCCGAATTCTTTTTCCTCCTGCCAGGCCTTCTGGAACTTGAAGGTCAGGATGATCGCATAGACACCGATGAATACGACCCACCAGCCGCTTAGCTTTCCGTTGGCGATCGATGTGATGTAGATATGAAGGACTGAATATGCGGTCAGGACTATTGCTGCTACTCTGCTCTGAAGAAGGTGGATCAGGAGCGAGCATGCAAGCAGTACTACAACAGTGGGGATCGATGAATAAAGCCCGCTCTTAATTACGTTCAGGTACAGCGTAAGACCTGAAAGGACATAGCCTAATACTGCACATGTAAAGATGTTCTTGCTGATCGCACTCATTTTGGGTGATTTAAAGAATTCCCATCTGGTCATGTGATGATCCTCCTTCAGTATTCTGTTAATGAAATTATATCAGTAAAAGATGGTACAATACTTGTTGCTGATAAAGATCAGCAAGGGGGATAGTTTTTATGCGTTCGAAAGTTTTATTGATACTGATGATAGTGATCCCGGTCACGGTCTTTTTCGTATTCGGAGCCGCTGCAGGCGTTTACTACATCATAAACCGCAGTACGGACGAAGTCCCTGATTCAAGCTCGGTCTACGTATATACGGTTGACAAGGAATTCGGCGAACTGAATCAGAGATATGCCAAAGCAAGAGGCATTGAGCCTATTGATGATACTGCCCTTATTACTTATGAAACAGTGCCTGAGATCTCGAAAATGGACGAGGTCAAGAGCCTTTTCATCTTTGACGATGCCGCTTTTACCGAGTTCTGTGAAAGGATCAATTCAGGAGATACCCTTAAGGCTGCAATTCCGTATGATGCATATGTCTTTTACGGAGATCCGTCAGGCATGAGATCGGTATTCGGCATTGAGATCTCTCATAATCCCAGGCTCCCAAATTCGAAATATGTTGTCTTCAGAATAAGCAAAGAAAAAGTCGAGCAGGTCAGCGAAGAGCCGGATTATTTCCTGTATTACGAGTACGATCCGGAGACGTGGGACGAGTTCAATAAAAAGCTTAGCAATTATCTTGTTGAAGAAGATGCCATATCAGATGTGAGCATGCTGATTACAACAAAGAACAAGTCTGATGCCGGAAATCTTCAGATGGAACTGATGCACTGTTATCCTGCTTCGAATTACTGTTCTGCAGAATTTTCGAAAGCATGGGCAGAATCATATAACAAAGAGATCCGAAGCAGGATACTTATCGCCGGCCTTATTACCGCCATTCCTCTTATAGGCGTCGAGACCTTACTGGGAGTATTAAGAAAACCACGCAAAAAAGCCGATTAATGTCGGAAAAATAAGGATTTTTTAGTCAAACAAAATATACATTTCTCCAATAGGTAGAACTTTTCTTTTCCGATGATTATAATGACTATCGGTTTATTGCGGAAAGGGTAAGTTAGGGTTAATGCAGAAGCTTTTAACGGTGGCGATACCCTCCTATAACTCGCAGGATTATGTAAGAAGGGCTGTTGACAGCCTCCTGCCGGGCAAGGAGCAGGTGGAAGTAATCGTTGTTGATGACGGTTCAACCGATGACACTTCCAAGATCGCTGAGGAATATATAGAGAAATATCCGGATACCGTCCGTCTTATAAAGAAGGAGAACGGCGGTCACGGTGATGCAGTAATGGCAGGTCTTAGCGCAGCTACAGGCCTTTATTTCAGAGTGCTCGATTCCGATGACTGGCTCGATAAAGAATCTCTCCTAAAACTCCTTGATGTTCTGGAAGAAATGCGCGATCCCCAAAAGGCCGCAGATCTTGTTATCACCAACTATGTTTATGAGAAGGTCAACGAGGGTAAGAGATGCCCGATCAATTACCGCAAGACTCTTCCTGTCGGCAGGCTCTTCGGATGGGATGAAGTCGGCAAGTGGGCAACGGGTTCTTATATCCTGATGCACTCTGCGACATACCGCACCGAACTTGCAAGAGAGAGCGGCATGAAGCTTCCCAAGCACACTTTCTATGTAGATCATCTTTATGTCTGCTACCCCATGATGAAGGTAGAGAAGATGTACTACCTTGATGTCGATCTTTACCGCTATTTCATCGGCCGTGAAGACCAGTCCGTAAATGAGAAGGTCATGTTAAGCCGCATGGACCAGCAGCTTAAGGTAAACCGCCTTATGCTCTATGAACTTGATACGGATTCGTTGACGAATGATGCTCAGCGCGAATACCTCTACTACTACACGGAGATAGTTACACTTGCGACAGTCTCATTCCTGCTCCGTCTTCACACGAAAGAGGACGAACAGGTCATGCAGTCTTTCCTGGATGAGATCGAGCAAAAGCGCCCCGAATACTACAAGTGGATCACCAAAGGACCTTTTACAAAGCACATGATAGGCCCTGTCCGCAAATGGCCCCATTGGATAAGCTATCCTCTGCACCGCTTAGGTTACCAGATAGCAAGAAAGCTATTCGGATTCAACTGATCACTTTTTCGCAGGCTTGACCGAGAGAGATACCAATCCCAATCCGCTCATCACAAGCGGCAGCGTAAAGCTTACAAAACGCGACAGGAGCATAACGCTTCCCAATAACGCTGCCGGAATAAGATCCGCATAGAACAGCGCATAACCGTATTCCGTAACGCCTGCAGCGCCCGGAAGCGGCAGTGAAGATACCGATATAAAAAGCGACGCCTGCGTGCGGAGGACCGTGAACCAGTCAAGGTCAGTGCACCCTACGGCATGTGCGCAGAGGAATGTAACCGTGTGGAAAAGTACCAGCTGCACAAATGAAGTAATGAGCATCTTAACGAATACTGCCTTATTTCTGCGGAGGAGCGCAGCCGCTTTCCTGTAAGATGCGAAAGACCTTAAGAACTTAAATCTCTCACCCGGCTTTATGCCGCGCATCTTTATGATCTTAAGTCCGATCCCGATGAAGAAGCCCGCAAGCTTCCTCGTAAAGAGAACGCATATAAGAAATGCGATTATCGCAAGATTTAAGGCAAAGCCGATAGGAAAGACATACGAGAACCTGCCCTGGAGTTTAAAGACTTCACCGCGCGAGCAGATGACGCCAATGACGCCTAAGAATACCGCTGCGCACTGGAAGCTCAAAAGCGCGCACAGGAGCGTAAATGCGCTGTGCGACACCTTCAGTTTATCCTTGGCCATGAAATAGAGCTGGCCCGGCTGCCCGCCTGTCGAAGACGGTGTTATCGAACTGAAAAAGAATCCTGCAAATGAATACTTCATCATCTGCGCGAAGGAGATCTTATACCCTGCGAGCTTTAAGCATCTGCTGATATTTATGCCGTCGCATACCGCATAGACGGCCATCGCCAGGACAGCGGCCAATACCCACCGGATATCGGCGTTCTTAAGCGTTCCCAAAATGTCCTGACCCTTAAGTTCTTTGTAGACGACATATACGGTTGCGCCGCCAAGAACAAGCAGGAACAACGCGCCAAGCCACAAAGACTTTTTCTTCAAGAGACCCATTTATCTACTAATCCATCCCGTATTAATATCAGCGAAGTTATTTTAGGAGTTTTTCTGGCGGTTTTCAATTATGCGGGGATCTTTCCTACAAACTTCGCTCATTTGCGGAACCCAAGTCGTATATAATGTCCCTTGAGCGAAAAAAACGGAGAAAGAAATATGAAGAGATTATTGGCAGCTATACTTGCTGCGGGCTTGGGTCTGTCCCTTGCAGCATGCGGCAAAGATCCTGAACCTGTCGTCGAAAAGAATACCGAAGATACAACAGTTACCACTGCCGAGACCAAGCCTCAGGGCTGGGAAGGCACCTATCAGTCGGCTAATACAGAAGAGCATTTCACGATCTACGACGTGACCGATAAGGGCTTCAAGGTCGAGTTCTACCATTTTGAAGAAGGACTTCTCGAGAAGTTCGACTACGACATGGAGTACGACAACGCCGACAGGACCCTTGCTTCCCAGGTAGGAAGCGCCGACGACAACGGCGGCTGGGAATACTGCTTCGCATTTGGCGGCTCAAGGATAACCGTCACCTGGCAGGGCAACATGGATACATATAACAGGGTCTGAGGCAGGCCGGTAAGGATTGTTGCGTTTCTGAATCCTCAGTTAAGGATTTGTTGCCTTCTAAGCGGACAGAAAGAGCAACATTTAGAGCAACAATTTGACAGCCTCGAAAACCGCAGCCTTCAAAGGAGCCAAGCCTGTCGTTTAACCGCGGCCTTCACCATTCATCAACCAATAAAAACACTCGTATCAGTTAAGTTCTATCTCGATCACGCTGCCTATCTTGTCCTTGGGGAGCACATTTGCACCTTCGCTTATGAGCACTCCGTCGACCGTGATCGACTTTACCGCTGAAGCGCTCACATCTTTCTTATAAACCACCGTGACCGGTTTGCCGTTGAACTCGAATTCGACAGAAGCCTTACCATCAGAGTCGAACTGAGAAGGCAGGAGCTTGGGCTCAAATACCATCGAACCGTAAGAACCTTTTATACCGAACATCTCTGTAAGAACAGTGAGCATGAGCCAGCTTGCCGCACCCGTGAGGTAGTGGTAAACGCCTCTGCCCTTGGGATCGAAATATTCAGGAACGCCGGGATAGATCTTGCTCTTCTCAAAGTCCGCTGCGTGGCGGTAGAGAGTGCCAAGGACCTTCCAGCCTTCTTCCTTAAAGCCTCTGGAATAAAGGGCGTT
>JAEFBA010000125.1 GCA_016292145.1 Saccharofermentans sp. | reverse complement strand
TGACACCGATCATCAAACCCCATGACGCAAAATAGGGAGCAAACACCATTAAATGCATCAGCAACATGATTGCCATGCTGTTAAATACAGATCCAAAAAGACGAGCGTAAATACCGATATATAACAAAATCCAGAGCAAGGTCGGTACGCCGTATCTTAAAACAAGTGAGATTATGCAGTGTGCCTTTGCGCGCTCAGGCGTCATTCCGGCGCCTGCTGTGGCTAACTGTTCGCTGTCATAAATTGGACGCGTCATACCCGGTACCTCCGTGCTGCTATATTGCCTTATGGCAGTATAGTAACACAGCGCACCGCGAATTTCAATAGATTTTTATCGTTATTCGATATTTTTATGTTGAATAGCAACAATGCCTTTGTTCAGGCTCTGCCCTCTTTGAACATCTTCATCATCTCGTTCGTAAGGCTGTAGTCGTCGGGCTGGAGCTCGATATCTTCTCTGGTCCGCCACTCGGCGACCTTGAGCTCGCCTTCATCCATTTTGATCGTATCGTCACCGTCAACATCGCAATAGAAGCCCACCAGGATATCGTCGACAATGCCCCACGGCTGTGACTTGTAGTAGCGGATGTTCTTGACCTTAAGACCGGTCTCCTCCATCGCTTCACGCGCGACGGTCTCTTCCAAAGTCTCACCGATCTCAGTAAATCCTGCAACGAGCGCGAAATGCGCAAAGCCCGTCTTATACTTGGTCACAAGGATCTTGTCGCCGTTAGTGATACCGACGATAACTGCGGGTACGATCCTGGGATAGATCACATTGCCGCATTCACAGCGCAGTGCGCGCTCCTTATCGTCTATGTGCGTTTCCTTACCGCAGATGCCGCAGTACTTATTGCCGCGGTACCAGTTGGCAAGCTGCAGAGCAGTAAATGCGAGGAACACGTTCTTCTTCTCTGCTATCCCTGAACGCCTGAAAGACCTGACATTGACGAATTCGTATCCTTCGGGAAGCGCCATTGTCTCATCACGGGCGTCAAGGAAAAAGTAGTAATCTTCGTCGACTGCGAAAAGATAGATAAGCTTTTCGCTGCAATCGTCAGAAAAACTGCTTACACGCGGGAATTCCTCGCCCTTAACCAAAATGTCCTGATGCCTGAAGGCCATTACATAACTGTTGGCATCAGGCTTTCTGGCCGGATAAAAATGATTATCCAGCTTGTGCGGAAATATATCTTGAATCATAAGATCTTAGAACTTGATCGTCTCCTGAGGGCCTGCAAAAGAGCTGAATGTAGCTTCTGCATTCTTAAAGTAGAGAACCTGTGTGTTGTCGTCATCCGGATCGTACATTGACTTAAGCTGCGGAAGCTTCTCTAACATAGCGACCTTAACATCACGGTTGTCATCGTTGATGAGTTCGCCTGCAACGCGGAGCCATACGCCTGTGCTGCCATCAAATGCGCAGATCTCAGCCTTAGGATTAATAGCGAGCTGCTTTGAAACGGGCTTAACCTTGCCTGTCTGGATGTAGAGCTTGCCGTCATAAATGAGAGCCGTGCCAAAAGGTCTTACTCTCGGCTGATCGCCCTCAACTGTTGCCAGATAATAAGTCTGTGTCTTGTCCAAAAATTCGAGAACTTTTTCTAATCCTTCCATAACCCTGTTTCCTTTCCTGAAATTTGAAATAATTATACCAAATAATCGAAGCTGCTCCTGACCTTAACGAACGGTCTTACCTTCGTCGTGGCGACCTCAACATGCAGTGGATTCGAAGAATAAGTCTTCAGGGATTCCTCGTTTTCGAAAAGGGAATCGAGCATCGCGTCACCTGAAGAGCTTGCGAGCCTTTCTGTGTTTACTTTTATCTCGATGAGGCCGGGGATTTTTCCAGCCAAGCCTTCCAAACCTGCCTTGATGCCGGCCTTGATCTCAGCTTTCTCTTCTTCCGAATATTCGTCCTTGAGCGTCCAGACGATTACGTGCCTTACCATGAACTTTTACCTCCAACGGAATATCTTTTGTAATTATAACATTGAGGGCAGTCTGCTTTTGGGACAAAACACAAGGACTGCCGGAACTTAAACGTTACGGCAGCCCCTGCATATATATACGGCACTTCCCCCCTCGAAGTGTATTTAGTGGCAGTTTATTGAAGCTGTGGCAGCCCGGGCAGCCGGGAGATAGCCGAACATGAATATTCCGCCGACCGCGAGGATAAATACCAGAGCTACGCATCCGAAGACGATAGCGGCGACCTTATGCTTTCCGGCTTTGACATCTTCGCCAGCATCCCTGTAGGACTTGGTCTTATAGATGCTTGCTGCAAGGCCGATGAGGATCACATCCGGGATGGCCATGGCGACTGCGTATTCGGCAAGACCTGCCGGAAGAGCCTGCTTTATCTCATCCGCCTTGTTCTCTTCAAAGCCCATGACGCGGTCGATCTCAACGTTAACGGCCTCAACATAGTGAGGGTCGTTTCTTCTTTGGTATGAAGGCATCTCGGCGCGCACGGCATAGCCTAAGACAAAGATATTGAGTGCGAGGATTATCGTAACTGCCAGAAAAATGTAGATCTTCTTCCACAAAGCCATAGGTGTTTTCATTTGCCGGTCTCCTTTGGAATTCTACGGAAATTGTTCCTTTGTTCTTAAATACAGATAAAGACAGCTGTTTGTTGCACAGAAATACGAAGCGTGGTAATATCATTATTGAACGCGTACAATAATCGAGGTCAAAATATGCAAAAGGACGTAAAACTGGGCATTACAAAGGAGAAACTGGTGGACGCCACTTTCGCGCTGATGGAAGAAGCAGACGATCCGCTCAACGTGACATCAAGGCAGATCGCGGAGCGTGCCGGCGTTAAGCCCTCCATGATCAACTACTGCTTCGGCTCGCGTGAAAACCTCATCTATCAGACATTCCAGAAGCAGTATCTGGATTTCCTGAAGGAGGAGCCCATCGCCGAACTTATCGCGTCGGACATCTCTCCCAAGGAGCTTTTGAAGAAGCTCCACTTCATCGTCGCAAAGTGCCTTGTGGAGAATCCCAAGTTCACAAAGGCGATCTCACCGTTCGTGCTTTTCGAGCGCGACCTCTCGAAAGAATCCTTCAGCTTCCCTTACGTTAAGAAGCACTATGCGGGCAGGAAGACCGACCGCGAGTGCCGACTGATCGCGTACGAACTGTCTTCCATGATGCAGCTCATCATCTGCCGCAAGGAAGATATCAAGCGCGACTTCGGCATCGACCTCGATAACGCGAAAGAACTCAAGAAATATATCGATATGAGGATCGACCTCCTGCTGGCATGAAATACATTTTTGACTTAAGATCCATCCCTTCTTCCATGCTCGAAAAGTGCGGCGGCAAAGCATCGTCGCTGTCTTTGATGATGCAGAACCTGAAGATGAACATACCTTCCGGATACGTTATCACCGCGGATGCTTTCAGGGACGGAAAGATAACAGAAGAGGCAAACGCTGAACTTAATTCGGTGATCGCGAAGCTGGACCGCCTTAAGACTTATGCAGTCAGGTCTTCCGCGATCGGCGAAGACGGTGCGGGCAATTCATTTGCAGGACAGTATGAGACATTGACCGATCTGATGGTGCCCGCGATCAGGGAAGCTGTTAATCAAGTCGCCGCCTCTGCCCAAAATGCGCGCGTCGAGAACTATAAGGCTCAGAACGATATCTCAAGCGAAGGCATCGGCGTCGTGATCCAGGAGTTCATTAAGGCTGACTATGCGGGCGTCATATTCACCTCCGATGCCCTGACCGGCAAAGACGATTACATCATCGGCAACTACGTTCATGGAGAGGGCGAGAAGCTCGTGTCAGGCGCGGAGAACGCCGAAGAATTCAGAATCGGCGCGCTGGAGTATTCCTATGAAGGCAATCCGGAGCTCTCCCCTTACGCAAAAACCTTGCGCAGATACAGCCTCGCGATACGCTTTTTCTACGGTGTTCCGATGGATATCGAATGGTGCATAAAGGGCCGCAGAGTCTATATCCTGCAGGCGCGCCCGATAACGACGCTGACAAGGCTCAATGTTAAGAACTACGATGTGAACGGCACCCGTTCCGGCTCAA
>JAEFBA010000124.1 GCA_016292145.1 Saccharofermentans sp. | reverse complement strand
TGCCTTACTACACAATGTCTCCTACATACTCCATCTGCTCCGTTCACGGATACCTCCCCGGCGAAGTAAAAGCTTGCCCTGAGTGCGGCGGCCCGACCGAAACATACAGCCGTATCACAGGTTACTATCGTCCTGTTAAGAACTGGAACGACGGTAAGCTCCAGGAGTTCAAGGACAGAAAGACATACAACACATGCGAGTCTTCAATGAAGCCCAGAACAGCTACTGTTACGATCAGCAAGGCTGAGGAGAAGGAACTTCCCGAGCTTAAGCCCGTTGACGGTGACGCAATCGGAACAAAGCCCATGCTCTTCACAACACACACATGCGCTAAGTGCAAGGCTGTTAAGGCAATGTTCGACGAGCAGAGATTCGACTATGAGCTCATCTACGCTGACGATGATGCAGAGCTCGCAAAGCAGTTCGACATCGTTAACGTTCCTGTCCTCATCATCCCTGACGGCGACGGCGTTAAGAAGTACACAGACGTCGGACCCATCAGACAGTATGTCAACGAGTGCAAGGGCATTAAGTCTTAAGGACTAAGGTGATATAAGTAAGCGAAAAGTTCCCGCGGAAGACCAAGTTCTCCGCGGGACTTTTTTCTTTGGAAATCAGTTACGACAGCGTAATGTTTTCTTAGCATGTTTTTCACATATTGTCTGGATGTCCTGATATAATTAAAATGACAAATTATTGGATGAAAGTAGGTGGCCAACTATGAGTAGTGCTTTAAGAATTTCACGCGGCGTAATTGCTGCATTGATCACGCTATGCGTTTTCTTTACATGCCTGCCGGCCGGAAGGACCGTAAAGGCAGCTACCAATCCGACTGTTTACTATGCCTGCAAGGAAAATGTTGATGATGAGAATGTAATCGTCAATACCGGCAGCATTCCTGAAGGACAGCATTGTTTTGCTGTTTTGGTTGATAACGGAGGTTCCCAGTTTCCGTATACAGTCGAGCAGTTTATAAAAGACAGTTACAGCGATACAGATGAAGATAACAACATTCCGGTTATCGTCAACAATGCTCTGATCGATGCAGGTGATCTGTCTGACTTGAATTTTGTCCTTCTTGGAAACGGTAAGGCTCAGTTCAACGGATATGGCTTTTTCTCTAATGCTAATAACGCATATACGGGTGATAAGACTGACTTTGATGCTCTTGAGTCATACATTGGGGGGTTAGGCGATCTTCAAAGCAGCTATTCGCTTAATGTATTCGGAAATATGACGATCAAAGAGCCGGCTGTTTTCAATGCGGTTTATATTTCAAACAATTGCACATTAACAGTCAGCCATGAGGGTAACAATGGTCATACTGAGCTTACAGTTGACACATTGAACATTGCAGGTTCCGGCAAAGTGGTAATCGCTGACGGTGCTGAACCTAACGGTCTTAATATCATGAAAGAACTCAATGCACCTGATGGCAGTATCACAGGCGCTAACGGTTCAGTTCTGCAGATCGAAAGCGGCGCTGTTGTTAAAGGCGGTATCACTCTCTATGCACAAGGTGGTACAACAGCATTAACAGGCGCTGGTTTTTCCAATATCACTTATTTGGAGACAGAATCCTATACATACTGGACCGTAGGTTATGATTCAGCCAGATGGATCGAAGATGGTGAGCCCGGACCGGAAGATCCTCCGGGAATATATGTAGCGTTTAATAATGAGTTCTTCACTTCATGTACATATAAGATCGATAACGGTGAATCTCAGGGAGTTCCGCTTGACGGACATGTTCTTACCGGCGGCAATGCAGGCAGCATTACGTTCACTTTCGTTCCTGAAGCCGGAACATTGAATGTCAAGCAGGGTGATCAGAATCTGACGGTAACTAACAATTCGTTTACCATTAACAAGACTGATTTCGATTGGACTCAAAGACCTTGCTATGTTGAGGTAACAACCGCAAGGCCTAATGGCATCTATTTCCATTACGAAGACGGTCTTGTAGATGAGATCAATTACGAATTGGGCGAGAGTTCCTCTTATACGGTAAGCGGTAATTACATAGCCCCATCTGTTTATGAACATGTTTCGGGTATTTATTTCCACGTGGTCACTGTGGATACTTCAGAAGAGATCTCGACCTATATTTCAACTGATAACGGATTATCTTACGGCACAGGAAATTTCCATAATGAATTCTATCTTGAAAGAAGCGGTGATTCCTGGCCTGAGGTTTATGATGTTTTCATCCGCAGAGGCGAAAAGAAGTATCCCGGAATGTACCTGAATTTCGACAGGGGCGAGAATTCTCCGATCGAAAAGATACAGTATTCACTTGATGACGGTGCGTTAACGGATCTGACAGAGGAATTCCTCAGCTATGATATCTATAGATACAATGCAAAGGTTAAGTTTGTACTCACTCCGAAGTCAGGTGTTGATAATCTTGAAGTAGGGATCGACTGGGACCAAAACTATATAGGCACGACTGCTCCGTTCACAGGATTTGTTTTCGCAAACAATGAGATTGTCATTACAAAACCTGCTGACGCTGAAGAATGGGGCGCACTCTATGAGATCGGAATCAATGTTCCCGGACAGACTCAGCCTGCAGAGACATTCAACATTGAATTCCCTGATTCCATGAATGTGATCAGGAATCTTGAATTTACAACAGACGATGTAAATTCAGGCAATGTAACCTGGAGACCTGCCACGCGTGATGAGAATGGCGGAAGGTATTATATCGAAGCAGAGAAGAACTGGACCGCTATTACTATAAAGATGACACCTTGTGATCACATCACTGATGGATTGGATGTCAGATTTGAGAGTCTGGCACAAAACGGGGCAGAACCTGCAGCGATGAGCGGCATTGCAGTTAACAATAATCAGTTCACACTCGTAAAACCTTATGAAGGCGAGAATCCGGATTGGGCATACGGCTATATCGTTACTGTCACTGCAAAGAACGATAATCCCACTCCCACACCCGATCCTCAGAATGAGCTCGCAAAGTTCGGAGGTTACAGGATAAGACTTGACGGTTATGTCGGCATTTCTTACTATGTTGCGCTTGATCAGGGCATTCGCGATTCGAACACAAAGATCACATTCACATTCGACAGCATTAATCCTGAATTCTCAAGACAGGAGATCGGCTTTGATTCTGCGCGCTATGTAGCGGAACCGGGCGCAGGAGACTTCTATGTTTTCGATTTCAAGGTTGCGCCGAATGACATGACAAAAACCATAACGGCAACACTGACCAATGGAGAATATTCACTCACGTTTGAACAGTTTACCGCCAGGGATTATGTTGATTACTATTCGAAGCACGGCACGGGAAATCTGGCAGCTCTTGCAAACTCGATCAAGAATTACGGCTACTATACCCAGCTTAAGTTCGGGCCTTCTGATCCGATCTTTGCAGGGGATGCGATGACACTTACAGATCCTTCTTATGAGAGAGTTACTGTAGGAAGCATCCAGGACGGCATCAGTTATTCCGGATCCAGCGTGGTATTCCTGTCCGGTAATAAGATCAAGCATTATTTCACGATCACGAGCAATCCCGATGCTTATACTTTCAAGGTCAACGGAAAGACCGTAAATAAGGTCCCGGAAGGCGGAAACCTTTATTCTGTCTCGACAGAGGAGATCCCCGCATCTGTTCTTGCAACCGGCATCAGCGTAGAGGTCCTTTATAACGGAACTGTGATCAAGAGTTTCTCATATTCCGCGATGAATTATGCAAAGGCAGTCGTTGACACCCAGGGCACAACTTCCGAGATGAAAAATCTCGTAAAGGCATTTGCTATGTACTACACCGCAGTAAATGCTTATAATAATTCCGGTAATTGATAAAGGGGGAACATATGGACAGCAAGACCTCATATGAGAAGCTCGATCTCGAAGTGATAAGATTTGAAGCAGAAGATATTATTACCGGTAGTAATTGTCCTACAGAAGGAGAGATAGTCGGAGACTGATGAAACTTAAAGCTAACTTTATTACACACAATTCTTCTGACGAATCCTATCTCGTGCCTACATCAGGTGCGGAGTTCTCGGGAATCGTAAAAGGAAATAAGACGCTTGGCACGATCGTCGAACTGCTCAAGGAAGAGACAACAA
>JAEFBA010000046.1 GCA_016292145.1 Saccharofermentans sp. | reverse complement strand
ACTCCATCTATTCGAATCTGAAGATATCTGCTAATGCGGAAGTTACGGTCGAAGCCGGCAGGCCTGACACGATCACGACAGGCAAGCTCGAAGCGATGAGAGATCACGGGATTACCAGGATATGCATAAATCCCCAGACCATGAGATCAGGGACGCTTATAAGGCTGGGAAGAAAGCACACTGCTGAAGATACGGTCAGGGTTTACAATCAGGCGTGTGAGATGGGCTTTGATCTGATCAACATGGATCTTATCGCAGGACTTCCTTATGAAGAACCGGAAGAGCATGTGGAGTCAACAAAGCGCCTGATCGAACTTGCTCCTGCGAACATAACCGTTCATACGCTCTACAAGAAAAGAAGGGCTGCCATGAGCCGCGATACCGTTATGGATAAGGACAGAACACGCGACACTTTGGATGAATGCGTTGCTGAGAGCTACAGGCTATTAATGGAAGCGGGATATCATCCGTATTACATGTACCGTCAGAAGGACACCGGTCACGGTCTGGAGAACACCGGATTTGCAAAAGGCGATACCGGAAGTCTTTATAACGTTGCCATGATGAGCGACTGCAGGGATGTGCTCTCATTCGGAGCAGGCGGCATGAGTAAGAGGTGCTTTGCCCAGGAAGGCGAAATGTATAAGCACAGGGTCGAAAGATGTCCGACCATAAAGGATGCACTGACCTATATCGCGAGAGTCGATGAAATGGCAGAAAAGAAGATCCAATTCTTCGAATTCTAATGACCTAATGTAAAAAGAATGAATATAATGAACAATATGAAGAAAGCAACGATTATTGTGTTCATAATAATAATTCTAGGATGTATTCCTTTTTATCACCAAAAGGATAATTACGAAGTGATTCTGAATGGACAGAAAGGGCAAGATGTGAGTTCGACATATGCTTTGTTGTGGCAGCACCATAATCAGTTTGAAGGTGTGCATAATGACGCTGTAAGAAGTTGGGACTACTCAATTACCATACATAATAGAATCACGATTTTGTGGTGCATTCCAATCCTTGATAAAAGCGAAATTAAGATGTTCTCGAGCTCAGAGCAAAATGAGCTTGTTCCGTATGTTCGCCCTGAGGTAGAGGTGTTATCTTCAATTGGGCCTGGGGAGGTATAGTTTCTATGATTATTTGGAAAAGAATTCTGAGAGATGGGCACAGTTCCTTCTCTTATAGCTGGCTAAAAAACAAAAACGGTCAGGCGTTAACCTAACCGTTTATAATTGGGCGCATCTTTCAATTCAATTTGTCGTAAGTTTGTCGTAAGTTGCCTTTTTTGAGAAAGACGAAAACTCGAAACTGCTGATTTTATTGACTTTTTACGACCTGTATTATTCAAGTGGTCGAGGTGACAGGATTCGAACCTGCGACCCCATGCTCCCAAAGCACGTACGCTACCAACTGCGCTACACCTCGATACTTACGGCGGTTATTATATCTGTTTTGAAGAATAACTGCAAATAAAAGACCCGCACCATAATGATGCGGGTCCGTTGATAGACTTAAATATCAGATTACTTAACGATCTTGATCTTTCCGAGGAAGAGAGGAAGTGTGAAGTACTGAGTCTTAGCTGCAGCGATGATACCCATAACCATGAATACAACAACTGCGATCTCGCAGAACCAACCTAAGAAAGGAATGCAGCAGAGGATTGCGGCTGTGATGCTAAGAACGATACCGTTGTTAACATGGCTTCTTACGAAAGGTGATGTCTTCTCAGGTGAGATCAAAAGGCCCAAGAGCCAGAGAACTGAGATGTACGAAAGAATTGAGAACAACTTAGCGTTGGAAGGAAGCTGCTCTGATGTGTTGACCTGTGTCTGATTTTCTGCCATAGTAAATGCTCCTTTACTTTAAAAAGCGTTATATCGCGATATAACATTAATTATCCGCTTAAGTTATAATATCATAAACTTTAAATACAGGAACAAGACAATTTGATTAAAGTTACCAGTTACAAAAGCGACAATATATACACATACGGTTTGGGCGCAACCGTTGCAATGGAATACCTGCTTAAAAAGAGGGACGTTGTGAGGGCTGTGATCCTTCATCCGGGCTTCAGATCTGAGGAGACCATCGGGAAGATCAGGAGCATCTGCGGCAGTGATATTCCGGTATCCACGGAAGAGAAGCCTTTTAATATCCTCTCGAAGAAGGATAACTGTTTCGTTATCGCCGTGATCGAGAAGCAGAAGGTAAAGATGAAGGACGGCAACCACATGGTCCTCGTAAATCCGTCCAACTGCGGCAACCTGGGAACGATCGTAAGGAGCTGCCTGGGATTCGGAGTCACAAATATCGCCATTGTAGGGAAGAACTCTGCCGATCCTTGCGACCCGAAGACGATAAGGGCGTCCATGGGAGCATGCGCAAGCGTAAATATCGAAGTTTTCGAGGACTTTGCAGATTATCAGACGAGGTTTCCCGATAATAATCTTTATCCGTTCATGCTGGACGGAAGCACAAAACTCCAGGAAACCACTATAAACAAGCCGTTTTCGCTCATTATGGGCAATGAGGCGACAGGCCTTGACCCGAAGTTCCGGGACATCGGAAAACCCATAAGGATCGAGCATTCATCGGATATCGACAGCCTAAATATTACAATTGCCGCAAGTATCGGACTTTATGAAGCAACAAAGTCTTGCGAATAAAATACAATCGTGATACAATTCTTCGGTAATTTGAAGATATAACTCTAAAAAGGAGAGAAAGAGATGCCTAATATTAAATCAGCTATCAAGCGTGTAAGCGTTTCCGAGAAGAAGGCTGCTGCCAATAAGAGCAAGAAGAGTGCTATCCGCACAACTGTTAAGAAGGCAAAGGCAGATATCGCTAACGGCGAGAATCTTGATGCTACAATCAAGTCTACACAGAAGGCATTGGACCAGGCTGCTGCTAAGGGCCACATGAGCAAGAACGCAGCTTCCAGAACAAAGTCCAGACTTGCTAAGGCTGCTAACGCTGCTAAGGCTTAATTAGTATTTTTGATAGAATAATCCGGCCGTCTGTCTCTTTTGAGGCGGACGGCTTTGTTCTGCCTGTATTTATTTAACGATTACAGGGATCGCTTCCCATTCGGAAGCAGTATCTTTGCCGTAGAGCTTCCAGCCGGCAGAAGCAGCTCTCATGTCGAGCTCGAAAATCTTTCTCAATTCCTCATTTCCGGACTGAAGCTCCAGACAATCAGAAGGTCTGTTTATGACAGGGATCTTCGCGCATTTTCCGATTATCTTAAGACAGTACTTGCCTTCCTGGTTAAAGCCCAGGACCCTGATGTAGGGCGGACGCTTTATATCAAGATATGAATTATCCTGGCCGGCCATAAGTGAAGCCAGCGCCCTGTAGATCCTTGATAACGTATATCTTTTTGTCGATATCCTGTCCTCGAAAAGCTTGAGTCCCTGATCGTCACCGGGCAAAGTATCCGGCCTGATGTCTTTTGCAAAATTCCTGATATAGCCGGATAAGTCATCGCTCATATAAGCATTGTCATCTATAGAAGATGAGGCTGATGCCGTCAGCATGCAGTCCCTGATATAACTTGCGTAATCAGGGAAAGAGAAAACTCCGCCGGAATTTTGTGAGAGCATGACGCCGAGCGAGATGTCGGGCATAAGGCCTGTAAGCTTTGATGCGATCTCGGATCTTTTAAATCCGCCCTGTGCAGTCTCTGATATCAGGTTCCTCAAAGCAGTGGCGCTCGCGAAGGTGCTGCCAGCCTCAGACGAATGATACCCGTCGCCTTCACGCCTTATCATGATTATGTTGATCCTGTTCTTCTTATCGAACTTCTTAAGCGCGAGAAGGTAATCCAATGCAAGGATCGAATTGGGCGAAGACAGCAAAGCGTCCAGGTCTCCCGAGATCCCTTTAGATTCTGCGATATCCTTTATTGCAAGGGCTCTTGCTTTTGGATAGCTTATGCCTGTGGAAATATATCCGTTAAGCTTTGAATCAAGCAGCCCGCTGTCATCAAAGCAGCTCTCTGATACTTTTTTCAGGAGTTCTGTGTCACCGGTATCGATGCCGAATGCTATGTCGGTTACGACACCTGTGGATATCAGCTCTGATATGGCGCCCTCGGCAAACCTTGAAGAAGGTGCGCAGGAGAAGCTGAAAGGAAGCTCGAGCACCACGTCTGCTCCGCATAAAAGAGCCTGTCTTGCCCGGACAGAAGGCGGGCAGATCGCAGGAAGTCCTCTCTGGGTAAAAAAGCCGGACATCACGGGCATGACTATCGCCCTGGGGTCATTTACGATCTCACGGGCTTTCCTGATCAGATACCCGTGACCGTTATGAAAGGGATTAAATTCCGCAACAATTCCTATAACCCGCAATTTATGAATATCCTTTGCTTTTGGTATAATCTTTGGTTGTAAAGATTATATTTCATAAGGCGGAGTTTATGCAACGCAGGGAATTTGCCGGTGTCGGCATAGGAAAGATCTTAACTGGTGTTATCATTGTTGCGCTTGCTTTGGGCGCGACAGTATTCTATCTGTTCTATACGGGAAGATTAGGCGGCGGTAAGAAGCTTAAGATCACAGCTCCCGTGCATCTGGGTTACGAATGGACCAGCATTACCGCCTCCAACAATATCGTAAGCGATTACTTGTATTCAAGATCCAAAAAGCTCATCGTCGAGAAAGGCGGTGACGGCGTGCTTGCTGCCACCTCTTATACGATCGCGGGCCGTCTCGTGTCTGAAGAGGCGGTCAGTTCCGGGATATACGGATTGTCGGACCAGGCACTGCTCCTTAAGTGTTATGTAAGGGCAGGTGACAGAAACAATGCTGTTGCGGTCAAGGAGAGCGTCATCAGACGCTTCCAGCTGCCGGACGGTTCATATAAGGCATTCGTTTATCTTGATGAGGAGAAGAACAAGGAAGCCGTAGTATCGACATCTGCCATGATCGACTGGCTTGATGCGATGCTTCAGTATTACATCACTTACGGAAGCGAGCCTGACTATAAGGAGATCAAGATCCTGATCGAGGTCCTTTTCGACAGCCAGGGAAGACTTAAGACAGAGAAGCTCTCCGTCGCCAAATATGCTGATTCGCTCTATGTTGCGCTGGATGATACCAGTTCTATCAAGGCCGGACAGGAAGGATCTTTGGAGCAGGTATACGGCACCATATCAGGCGATGCCGACAGTCTGGCAGTCTCGGGCCAGGAACTCAAAGAAGACATCGAAGGCGTGCTGCTCTCCAATATCAACTTAAGACTCATAAGGGACCTTGAGACAAACGGGCTTATCGCCGAAGGCGCATATGAGAAGGCATTAAAAGCCGTTAAGGACGGCTATGCAGGTGCGGGATATGATTTCTACGCATATGCCACTTCAGGCGCCATGGACTGCGGCGCTTATATCTACAGCGGCCAGAACATCGGAGCGATCGATATTCCCCAGAACGTAAAGACGATGAGGAACCTTGCCGAGGTAGGCGAGCTGGATAATGCTTCTTTCGCGGAATTCAAGAGTTCCATAATGAATAATGCCAGGATCTATACGAGCTATTCCATGCTCACGAAAAGCTATTCCGGAGTCGATGCCGCATCCGCTTATAACGACGGCATGATGCTGGCATATTACATGGGAGACAAAGACCTCTTTGACAGGATCTCCGACACTCTCGGAAAAAGGGTCGCAACCAAGTCCACGAGCCCTGCTCTTTACATGATATTCAGGGAAGAGGGCGACAGATTCGTCTTCTATGCCAGAGATAATTTCGGCACCCGCCTGGCAACTTCATAAAACCCTTATTTATTGTTTGAAATAATATAGCAATACGAGTATACTTTTGACGACTAAAAATTCCAAAAGGAGATGAATATATATGGCATTTATTGATGACATCATGGCCAGGGCAAAAGCTGACAAGAAGACTATCGTTCTTCCTGAGTCAATGGACAAGAGAACTTTTGAGGCTGCCGAGAAGATCCTTAAGGCAGAAATGGCAAATCTTATCATTATCGGTACACCCGACGAGATCGCAAAGAACTCCGAAGGTTTTGACATCACAGGTGCAACGATCGTTGATCCTTATAACGATCCCAACAAGCAGAAATATATCGACAAGTTCGTTGAGCTCCGCGGTGTAGACACCATGGTAGCTGCAGCAAAGAAGAAGGCAGAGAAGAAGGGCCTTTCCGAGGAAGAGACAGCAGCTCTTATCGCTGACGCTCAGAAGAAGGGCATCACACCCGAGAAGGCTGAGGAGAAGATGAACTCCGACTACATGTACTATGCATGCCTTATGTGCAAGTGCGGTGATGCTGACGGTGCGGTTTCCGGTGCATGCCACTCAACAGGCAACACGATCCTTCCTGCACTCCAGCTCCTTAAGACAAAGCCCGGCATCTCTTCTGTATCCGGCTTCTTCCTTATGGACGTTCCTAACTGCGATCTTGGTGAGCACGGCCTCTTCATCTTCGCTGACTGCGCTGTTAACACAGACGTAGATTCTGCAAAGCTCGCAGAGATCGCAAAGCTCTCCGCTGAGTCTTTCGAGAAGTTCATCGGCGCTCCCGCTAAGGTTGCAATGCTCTCATATTCATCTTACGGTTCCGCAAAGCACGCTGACGTTGACAAGGTATCCAACGCAGTTAAGATCGCTAAGGAAAAGTATCCTGAACTCGTAGTTGACGGTGAGCTCCAGCTCGACGCAGCTCTTGTTGAGGAAGTAGGCCAGCTCAAGGCACCCGGCTCACCGGTTGCAGGCCACGCAAACACATTGGTATTCCCTTCACTCGAAGCAGGCAACATCGGCTACAAGCTCGTTCAGAGACTTGCCAAGGCTCCTGCTTACGGACCTGTACTCCAGGGCCTCGCACTTCCTGTAAATGACCTCTCCAGAGGCTGCAATGCTGACGATATCGTCGGAACAGTTGCAATCACTGCAGTTCAGGCACAGGGCTGATAAAACCGGATCAAGATTATAGACAGGAGATAAGTCTAATGAAGATTTTAGTAATCAACTGCGGAAGCTCTTCCGCTAAGTTCCAGCTTTTCGACATCGACACAGGCGATGTCCTCGCTAAGGGTAATGCCGAGAGAATCGGAATCGACGGTAAGCTCACATATAAGCCTGCCGGCAAGGATGAGTTCATTTCCACAGAGCCCATGCCTGACCACAAGGTTGCTGTAAGAATGATCCTTGATGCTTTGGTTGACCCTGAGCACGGCGTAATCTCTGACGTTTCCGAGATCGCAGCAGTAGGTCACAGAGTACTCCACGGCGGTAAGTACTACAGCGAATCCGTTGTAGTTAACGATGACGTTAAGAGAGTTATCAGAGAGTGCTTCCCGTTAGGACCTTTACACAATCCTGCAAACCTCATCGGTATCGAGGCATGCGAGGATGTTCTTCCTGAGGGCACACCTCAAGTTGCAGTTTTCGATACGGCATTCCATCAGACAATGCCCCCGAAGGCTTACACATACGCTCTTCCTTATGAGCTTTCCGAGAAGTATGACATCCGCCGCTACGGCTTCCACGGCACATCCCACCGTTATGTAAGCCACAGAGTTGCTGATTTCCTCGGCAAGAAGTATGAGGACCTCCGCATCATCACATGCCACCTCGGCAACGGTTCTTCCTTCGCAGCTGTTAAGGACGGCAAGTGCCAGGATACATCAATGGGTCTTACACCTCTTGCAGGTATCTGCATGGGTACAAGAACAGGTGACATCGATCCCGCTATCGTTCCTTTCCTCATGAAGAATGAGAGATATACAGCAGACGAGATGGATAATCTCCTCAACAAGCAGTCCGGTGTTCAGGGCGTTTCCGGCGTATCTTCCGACTTCAGAGATCTCGAGAAGGCAGCTAACGAAGGCAACGACAGAGCAAGACTCGCACTCGACATGTTCGCATATCAGGGCAAGAAGATCATCGGTTCTTATGCAGCTGCTATGGGCGGTGTTGACGTTATCGTATTCACGGCAGGCATCGGCGAGAACACAGACCACATGAGAAAGGCTATGTGTGAAGGCCTCGAGTTCATGGGAGTTGAGTTCGACGAATCCGTTAATGCAGGCCTCAGAGGCAAGGAAGCGATCATCTCCAAGCCTTCTTCAAAGGTAACAGTCTGCGTTATCCCTACAAACGAAGAGCTCGCTATCGCACAGGAAACAGAGCGTCTCGTAAGATAATCGGTTTAATAACAATGCATTTGAACAGGGCTGTCTCTATATAGAGGCGGCCCTGTTTTATTGCGAAGAGTGCTTTTTAATACCACCTACAGACAAAATCGATAAAATGACTGTTTTTATATGTAGGTTTTGCCTCGAAAAAGCAAATTCAGGGTGAAACCTACCGACAAATTTGCGATTATCCATAAAAATGTCTGTAGATTTTTCACTGTTTGATCTTTACAAAGCTAAAAACTACATATAAAAACGCGAAAAAATAAAGAAATGTCTGTAGGTGTGTTTTTCGACACCTTCAAATGAGTTTTCCGTTCCCTATAAACAGGTTTTCGACCCCGTGAAAACACGGCAAAATCATCGGAAATTACACACAGCTTTACCCTGGGAGCTAGTGCAATTACAGAACAAAAAAGGCGGCGCCTTTTTGAAGACACCGCCTTACAGTTTTTAAGATTATTCTTTTCAATACTTGATGCCGAGGTTCTTCTGGAGATCTTTGTCGGCTCCGAAAACAGTTACCGTATCGCCTTCCATGAAGATGAAGTCAGCAGGGAATTCCAGGATAGGATTGCCGTCTCTTCTGATGGAAAGGACATTAAGGTGGAGCTTGTTCCTGATGCCGATCTCGGCAAGGCTCTTACCGATCCAGGGTTCGGGTACTTTGACTTCGAAGATCGAATAATCACCGGGATAATCAAGATAGTCAACTACGTCTGCAGAGCAGTAACGGACAGCTGACCATTCAGCGAGCTGCTTCTCGGGGAAGACGACGGAGTCAGCGCCTGTCGCAAGAAGGAACTTCTTCTGGACAGATCTTGAAGCTCTTGCAACGATGTATTTAGCGCCGCATTCCTTAAGGAGGGATGTGGTCTCCAGTGAAGACTGGAAATTATCACCGATCGCTACGAAGCAGACATCGAAATTCTCAACTCCCAAAGACTTTATAAATGCCTCGTTTGTGGCATCACCTATAAGGGAACTTGTGACCATTCCCAATACGGGTTCCAATCTCTCCTCGGAAGAATCAACCGCGAGTATCTCATCTCCTGCTTTACTCAGCTGGTCGATGAGGTGATAGCCGAATCGTCCGATTCCGATTACGAGTACGCTCTTCATATGTTGTTTCCTTTCTGCCGGTTTAACCGACCGCTATGTTGTCTGCGGGATACTGCCTGTTGCCTGTCGACTTTCTGGTGATAGCCGCAAAGACTAAAGTCAGGCCTCCCACACGTCCTGTGTACATCAATATGATCAATATAAACTTCGAAATAGTATGCAATGTCGGAGTGATGCCCATCGACAGACCGACGGTGCCGACTGCGGATGCGCTCTCAAAGAGTGCTGTCAGGAAAGCCCTGTGTTCGATCTTCGCGATCGACATGGAACCTAATACCGCGAGCATAACATCAAGCATGAATACCGCAACTGCGCCGTAGATCGCTTCGGTAGTGATCCTGCGCTTGAAGATCGCAGGCGACTTCTCGCGCTTGAAGAAGGCGAGCATGGTAAGGAACAGGATCGTGATCGTCGTGATCTTCATACCGCCCGCGGTAGAGCCCGGCGCGCCGCCTATGAGCATCAGGATTATCGTCATGACAACGCCTGTGCCTGAGAAATCGTTATAGTCCGTTGTATTAAAGCCCGCTGTTCTGGGCGTTACAGCCTGGAAGAGTGATGCCAGGAATCTCTGGTTTGCAGGGTAATCGCCGTATTCACCGAACCAGAGATAGATCATGGGAATACATACCAGCAGCAGTTCCATGACGATGATGAGCTTGCTCTGCGTGCTGTATTTGTAGAATTTAAATCCGTGCTTCCTTATGTCCATCCATGTAAGGAAGCCGAGGCCGCCCGTGAGGATCAGGAAAACGAGAGTTATTACTATGATGGGGTTATCCATGTAAGGCGTCATGGAAGAGAACTCTCCGTGAGTGCCGTTCAAGTCGAAGCCTGCATTACAGAATGCGGAGATCGATGTAAATACCGAGAGCCAGATGCCCTTCAAGGGGCCGTACTCGGAGATGAATACCGGAGATAATGCGACTGCGCCCAAGACTTCGAAGATCATACATCCGAGGAATATGAATCTGGTATATTTCATGATCTCGCCGAGGTTCGGAGCGGAGACTGCTTCCTGCATCGTGGTCCTCGCCTGAAGGCCGAGCCTCTTGCCGACGATCTTGCTCAAGACGGTCGTCATCGTAACGACGCCCAAGCCGCCGATCTGGATCAGTGAGAGGATAACGAGCTGGCCGAACCACGTCCAGTGGCTCCAGGTGTCATAAAGGACAAGACCCGTAACGCAGCTTGCCGATGTTGCGGTAAAAAGTGCGTCGGTAACGCTTGTCCATTCCCCCGACCTTGATGAGAAGGGGAGCATGAGCAGGAAGGCGCCTGCGAGAATCAAAATAACAAAGCCCAAGAGTATCGTCTGGGCACCTGAAAGCCTGAAATGTCTTTTACCGCTTTTAGTCATACGCTGATATTATAATCTTTTTCTTTAAAATTTTATAAACAATTGTATTAATGCCGAGGCATCTAAAAATGTCCCATTATTTGACGGCTATTATCAGCCATAACTGATATAATCTCCATAATCGGTTTTTATAGGAGAGTTTTGCTTTGGCAGACGATATTTTCAGTAATTCAGAAGAGTTCTTCAGAGATCTGGAGAGCATATACGGTCAGGGCCCTGAGATATCAGCGGATCAGGATGCCGATAAGATCCTTGAAGGTCTTAATAAGGAGCAGATGGAGGCTGTCACACATCTGGACGGTCCGCTGCTCATTCTGGCAGGTGCGGGTTCAGGCAAGACCAGAGTTATCACTTACCGTATCGCATACATGATGAAGAAGCATAATGTTGCCCCTTCATCGATCCTGGCGATCACATTTACGAACAAGGCTGCCAACGAGATGCGCCAGCGTATCGAGGGCCTTGTCGGTGACCGTTCGAAGTATATCTGGTGCGGCACGTTCCACAGTATTTTCGCGAGGCTCTTAAGAAGACATGCCGAGCTATTAGGCTATTCGCAGAATTTCTCGATCATCGATTCAGATGACCAGTTAAAGCTCATTAAGGAAGCGATGAAGGAGCTGGACATTGCCGACAGCCAGTTTAAGCCGAAGAGCGTGCAGATCGAGATATCCAATGCCAAGAATAAGTTTGTCGGGGTTGAAGAGTATCAGCTCCTTGCAGGCAAGGAATATTTCTTAGGCGTTGTTGCCAGGATCTATAAGAGATATCAGGAGAAGCTCGTAGCCAACAATGCGATGGACTTCGACGATATCTTAGTCAACATGGTTAAGCTCTTAGACCAGAACCCTGATATCTGCGAGCTCTACAGGGCAAAGTTCAGATACATCATGGTCGATGAGTACCAGGATACGAATGAGACGCAGTACCGCGCGGTCATGAAGCTCGCTTCCGGCAGCGGCAACATCTGTGTTGTAGGTGACGACGACCAGTCCATCTATTCATTCAGAGGTGCGGACGTAAGGCTTATCCTGAAGTTCGAGAAGGATTTCCCCGGCGCCAAGGTAATCAAGCTCGAAGAGAATTACCGTTCGACAAAGACGATACTCGATGCGGCTAACTGCGTAATCGCGAATAACACGAAACGTAAGAGCAAGAGGCTGAGGACCGAGGGTTCACAGGGCGAGAAGATAATCGTCATGAATGCCGATACGAGCACCGGTGAGGCTGACTTTGTCGGCAGGACCATCAAGATGATGGTCGATAAGGGCAAGTTCAAGTTCTCTGACTGCGCCGTGCTCTACAGGATGAATGCCCTGTCGCGTAACATAGAGACTACGCTCCATAACCTGGGGATCCCTTTCAGGGTCTATGGCGGCATGAGGTTCTATGACAGAAAAGAGATCAAGGATGTTCTCGCATATTTAAGGCTCATCAATGACCCCAGAGACAATATCGCTTTCGAGCGCATCATCAATGTCCCGAAGAGGGGTATCGGCGATGCTACGATCGAGAAGATCAGGCAGTATGCGCTGGCTGATAATATCAGTATGTTTGAAGTCGCAGAGCATTCTGTCGATTATCCGGAGCTCGTAAGATCCGCCAACAGGATCTGCGCTTTTACGGATCTCATTAATGAGATGAAGGGGAAGCTCAGGGAAGACGAGATGGATTTTGCCCACTTTGTAGACTATGTCGAGAATGAATCGGGCATCATCGAAGAGATCACAGAGCAGCGCGAGAAGAAGGGTGAGATCATCGACCGAGTCGAGAACTTAAAGGAACTTTTGTCTGAAGCTGCCGAATACGATAAGGCGCATCGTGCAGAGCCCGTTGATATGGATAATCTGGAGATCGACGAAGGTGACGGACTGCCTGTGGAAGTTGATGAGGATTTCTTCTTCGATACTGCCACAGCGGATACGACAGAGGGTATTTTAGGACTATATCTTGAGAATGCATCGTTGTTCACTGAGGGTGATGAGTTCAACGATACTGATGATTTTGTAAAGCTCATGTCTATCCACAGCGCCAAGGGCCTTGAGTTCGGTGCAGTGTTCATAATAGGCCTCGAAGAGGGCGTATTCCCAAGCTACAGATCGATCCAGAGCATGGAAGATACCGAAGAAGAGCGAAGGCTCATGTATGTTGCAATAACGAGAGCCAAGAAGAATCTCTTTATCGTGCTTGCCAGACAGAGAATGCTCTTCGGCCAGACGAACTGCAACCAGCCGTCGAGATTTATTAAGGAGATCAATCCGGAACTTCTTTATCTGATGGGTTCAAAGAGGGAGACTCCGAAGGATGTTCCGCAGGGTGAGACACAGCGTGAGAAGTCCAGAAAGTCTATAGCTTCAGCCATCAAGTCGCAGTTTACGGAAGATAAGAAGAAGCAGAATGCAAAGCGCGAGGGATCTCTCGGACCGAATGACCTTTTCGAAGGCATGAAGGTGGTTCATCCGAGATTCGGCGAAGGCGTGATACTGAAGGTCGAGCCTGTCGGAGGGGACGCGCTCGTGACTGTCGATTTTGACGGAATGAGGAAGAACATGCTCGCTAACGCAGCGGGGCTTTCGAAGGCCTGATACAGGGCATCTTAGAATAGGGCACACCATTTGTAGTATAATAATTTAACGCGTTTTAGAAGGAGACTACAACTGATGTCAGATAATCTCAGTTTCCAGGACCTTTATGCCGACAGTGTTGCATGCATCGGAAAGTCAGATAAGATCTCCGAAGCGACCAAGGCTAAGATCAGGATGCTTCAGGAACAGAAGGACAAGATCCTGAGCGTAAATGCCACCAAATGTTCTGAGTCACGCGGCCGTATCATCAAGGAAGATGACGGCGATGTCAGGAACTGTTTTGAACGTGACATGGGAAGGATCATATATTCCCAGGCATTCAGACGCCTTAAGCACAAGACGCAGGTCTTCTTTAATCCAGCTAACGATCACATCTGCTCAAGACTCGAGCACGTGCTCTATGTCGACTATATCGCTTCGACCATAGGAAGCGCGCTCAATCTCAATGTCGATCTGATAAAGGCGATCGCATTAGGCCACGATATCGGTCATACCCCGTTCGGCCACAGCGGCGAAAGAGTCCTTAACAAGAAGCTTAAGGAGATCGATCCCAAGCTTTATTTCGAGCATGAATCGAATGGCCTTCGCGTGCTCAATATCTTAGAGAAGCATAATGAAGAGTTCGGTCTCAATCTGACTTTTGAAGTCAGGGACGGAATCATCTGCCACTGCGGTGAATATTACGACGAGAGGAAGCTCGTTCCCTGCAAGGATAAGACAGAAGAGGATCTGTCCTACCTGATCCCGAAGAAATACCGCAAGGGTCCTGCCACGATGGAAGGCTGCGTCGTAAGGTTCGCGGACAAGATCGCTTATGTAGGCAGGGACATCGAGGATGCACTAAGAACAGGCGTTATCGCGAGTGAATTCGATGTGCCCGTTGTATCTGACGTGATCGGGAGTTCCAATTCGGAGATAATCAATTTCCTTGTTCAGGACATCATCGAGAACAGCATGGACAAGGGCTGCATCATGATGAGCGATCATGCAGGCGATGCACTTGAGCACACGCTCAAAGAGAATGTTGCCAAGATCTACACTGCAGGCAAAGTAAAGACATATGAGAAGTACTGCGACGTAATGCTCGAAGGACTTTTCGATGCATATTATGAGGCTGTCAAGAATCTCGAAATGGCTGAGGTCTCAAAGTCCTCTTCGATCAGGAAGTTCGCCGAATTCGTAAAGAACCATCCTGAATACAAGGCCGGGATCGACACGCCGCTTCCGATCTATGTTTCCGACTACATCGCCGGAATGACTGATTCGTTTGCGGTAAGCAGCTTCAACGAGATCTATAAGAGTTAATGGAGAATTATTAATGGATAACAGGGAAGAATACGGCTTTTTCGCGATGCTCGACCGCATGCAGTACATCGGAAGATGGGCACTGATGCGCAACAGCAGAACAGAGAATATTAAAGAGCACAGTTTTGACGTAGCGGTTATCGCGCATTGTCTTACGATCCTTCACAACAGATTCGGGAAGGATAAGGAGGGCGCGATCTTACCTGATCCTTACAAGGTTCAGGCATACGCACTTTTCCACGACTGCACGGAGATATTAACCGGCGATCTTCCCACGCCCATCAAATACCGCAACAAGGAGATCACAAAGGCTTATAAAGAGGTCGAGTCTGAGGCTGCCGCAAGCCTCGTTGAGCTCCTGCCTGAAGATCCTGAGATGAGGGCTGAATATCTGGAACTTCTCGATCCTTCACAGAACACAGAAGAAGAGAAGCTTATGCACAGGCTCGTTAAGGCTGCCGACAAGATCGCGGCTTATATCAAGTGTCTGAGGGAAGAGAGCACCGGCAATGCGGAGTTTTCCGCTGCAAAGGAATCCACGGGAAAGATCATCAGGGAGATGAACATGCCTGAGGTCGATTACTTTATGGAGCACTTCGTTCCTTCATACGGATATACATTGGATGAGATCACCGGGAGGGACGCTTAACCGATGTATATAAGGCGGATCGAATATATTGCGGCTGCAGTGTTATTTGCTGTTCTGGGAGCAGTATTAGCAGTGATCACAGCCATAAGTCTTGATACGGGTATCAGCGATCCTGACAGAAAGACATTAAAGGCGGCTGACGATATCGTCATGCGTGCAGGCTCCCTGACGTCCATATCAGATGATGAGGTCAGGATAGCAAAGGCCCGTGTCGAAGACGGTCTTATCTCCTGCGGCGATTATGTTATCTCCGTTATGACATCACCTGAATATCTGCTCAAAGGGGTCTCTGATGAGCAGTTTGCAAACGATCTTTGCACTGTAATTTACGGAGAAGCCAGACAGAAGGAAGCAGACCGCATTCTGGACAATCTTAAAGAGTATTCCAGAGTGGTTGCCATAGACAAGGCTCTTGCATCAGAGAGCAGGAAATTAAGGGCTACCGGCAATCCTCAGGGACAGGGAAGCGTCATTTCAAGTGTAAGTCTTGAGAAGACCTCTGATCAGCCCGAGCAGTATACTGTCGGCATCAAGGAATCCAAGGGCTCTTATACTGCGACCGGTGATGAAGTAAGAACTGACTTCTTTGTCGACGGCTCACTCTTCTACGGTTATCTGAAGTATTCTGTTGACAAGAGCAGCAATAACTCGAATTACAAAGAATTCGTTCTTTCCTGGGACACGGCTGACTGTGCTCCCGGAAGACATGAGGTCTATGCACTTTTAAGGAGTTCTGACGGAAGAGGAACGGTCATTTCAGGCGGAGAGATCACCATCCCTGAGAAGCTTATTATCGAACCGGGTTCTGTCGAAGAATCTTTTATCCCTGCCGGAGAACCGAATTCCTGGTACATGATCGACTGCAAGGACGAGAACTGCTATATCAATTTCGCCGGATTATCAGATGACATCAGAGTATCTCTTTATGATCTCAAGGGTGAACTTATCGGCACCAACGAGAATCCCGGAATTCCTTATGCAATGTTAAGAGGAAAGCAGCAGGATGCTGCTGCAGTAGCAGAAGAGACAGGAATTACCGGTGTATCCAACTGCTTCTATGTCTGTGTAAGCAGAGCTTCATCTGATCCTGATACGGAAAAAGATGTCCGCTTTACCATGATCCAGTCCAGGGAATGCGCATATTTTGACGGCAGCTATATGGCTGTAACCGATGAAGGCGGCAGCAATGTAAAGCTCAAGGACATGGCCGATAACACTTATGATGTCGAGCGTGAGAAGGCAGGGATAGTTCCCATCAACGGAACGCTCTCGTCGCTCATTATGGCTGACTATGCTTCGGCAAAGAATGTCGATCTTTATCCGAAGTTCGATTACCTCGTCCGTGATTACGGTTTCTATGCAGGCAATACGAAGGGCATAGCGCTGAGATGTTCTGCGCTCGAAGGCTATTCTGCCGACATTAAGATCACCGCTGATTCCAACGGACAGGAGAGGGAGCTTACACAGGGCGAGATCTTCGAACTTCCCAATGGCGAGACGGAGATCACACTTAAGATCACAAGCTTTGACGGTTTTGCCGATTCTTACACCATTTATCTTTTGAACGGAAATGATTCAGGCGGTTTCTATCAGAACACGCTCTCGAAATTCCCCGTCAGCTATTACAGCGGACTCTGGCTCCTGCATAAGCTTAAGCCGAGTTATGTCTTCAAGCCTTACTACACCAATCTCTCATTCAATACGGCATTGGAGGCAGAGAGCAGCTACGGCAGAAGCCTTATAGAGAAGTCTTCTTATCCGTCTTACGTTAAGCCGAACAGCAAGGTCTACGATAAACCTGACTGGATGGCTGCAAAATCGGAAGTCGTAAGTTACTTCATGGATCCGAGAAACTTCTTTACACCCGAGAAGATCTTCATGTTCGAGATGCTCGGATTTGATCCCAAGGTTCACACCATAGATGGCGTAAAGGAGATCATCAGAGGATCTTTCATGGACGGCGCCGATAAGGATTACGCCAGGGTGATCTTTGAAGCCGGCAAGGAAGCCGGTGTATCCCCTTATTTCCTTGCGAGCAGGATCATTCAGGAAATGGGCTATAAGGGCGAATCAGCCCTCTCGAGAGGCGAAGTAACGGGTTTTGAAGGATTCTATAACTTCTACAATATCGGAGCATATGCGACGACGGATCCCGGCGGCGCAGTGGTCAACGGTGCTAAATATGCCCAGTGGGGCAAGGACTGGGACGGAAAGGAAATAACCGACCAGGAAGCTTCGTTCCTCCTTCCGTGGACTTCTGCGGATAAAGCCATCAAAGGCGGTGCAAAGTGGATCGCTTCGGGTTATATTGATAAGGGACAGAACACTTTGTATTTCCAGAAGTTCGATGTCCTTGATGACGGCACGGAAAAGTACAATCATCAGTATGCACAGAATATAATGATGGCGTATTCTGAAGGAAGAAGATATTACAGAAGTTATGCTTCGATCGGCATGACAGATGCCGGATTCGAATTCATAATTCCGGTATATAACTATATGCCTGATACTTACGGGAGCCTGCCTTGATGAAGACATTGACCGGCAGAAAGATAGTCTCATTATTAGCAAAGACCGGCGCAGCCGTTTTTGCGGCTGTTCTTGTTGTCTCGATCTGCCTGGCAAGCCTTAAGACTCCGGTTATCAAAGCAGATTCGGAGATCACGGTATCGCTTAATTCCAACGCATCGAATCTGGGCCCCGGAGATATCGTTATCGTCGATGTTCTTGCGAGCAAGATGCCGGGCATTACCGAATTCGGTCCCATCAAGTTCTGCTACGATGCGGATAAGGCTGAATATGTCTCTTTCGATATGGGAAAAGAACTCGTTAATTATCTTCCGACTGTAACCTCGCTTCCCGGCGAGATCACGATCAACGTCATGGATAAGATGATGAATTCCGGAACGGAGGGAAGTCCTGACGAAGAGCCTTCAGCATCTTTTTATTCCGATGATCAGGTTGTCCTGTTTACCATTGCACTGAGATTATTCCCTGACTGCAGAGGTGAGATCAACTGCTGGATCAGCGAGATGGGAGAATTCAAGGCTGTTGACTCTGCTGTGGTTGCAAGGATCGGAAGCGGCTTAAAGCTTCCGGTAAGAAGAACCGGTCCTTCAAGCGATGCTACACTTGCACAGCTTAAGGTCAGAGGCACTTCGATAACGCCTGAATTCAATCCGAACATTACCGAATACCATTGTTCCGTCGAGCGTTCCGTAACTGAAGTACAGATCAACGTGCTTGCAAACAACCGTTGGGCCGCCGTAGTTATTACCGGCAACCAGCATTTTGTATTAGGTGACAATGCCGTAAAGGTTGAAGTAACGGCACAGGACGGAATAAACCGCATGTCATATACCATCCATGTCATTCGAAGGGAAAGTGATATCCCTGAGAATTCATCCCTGGTTGATATAGACGGAAATACGTATACATTCCTTGATGTACCCGAAGATGTCAACGTGCCGGAAGGTTTTTACCGGACAACTAAGACCATAAACGGATACAGCGTCCCTGCATATGTAAAGGACGGTGTGGCAAGCGTTCTGTTATATCTTTTCGACGGCACAAGATCACCCGGACTGTACTTCTATAACATTAATGCCAAGACGGTAATCCCTTACGAATTCGATAAAACGGTCATAAAGGAGTCGGGAATACTTAAGATCGCAGATGTTCCTGACGAAATAACGATACCTGATGAATTTAAGCCTGCAACTTATGACACAGGCACTATAATCCTGTCCGGATATGAGAATGAAGAAGGAGAATTCATCTGTTATCTTGTCGATGACAGCGGCAACGGGGATTTCTATTACTACGAGAAGAGCACCGGCGCTATCAGCAGATACAGATTTGCCGACAAAAAAGCCGAACTTTTATATTCTTATCTGTTTGACGTTTTTCTCGTAATTGCTATTATTGAAGCGGTCATTATTACCATTACCGTATATATTGTCAGGAGAATGGTATCAGACAGGACCAATCCGAGACCGAAGAGAGTGTAAAGGAATCAAAGATGGATATTAAAACTATCATATTCGGAAGCAAAGATCTTACTGAGAGTCAGGAGAAGAAGCGTAAGCTCTTCATGTATCTGGTAAGCGGTGTTATTACAACTGCCGTGAACTGGATTGTATACATCATTGTTGACCTTTCCATTAAAAATGACATGATGCTCTCGTTTTTGGGCTTTGAATTCACATTTAAATATGCAGTCAAGCAGATCGTAGGTTTTATCGTTGCCGTTCTCGTTGCTTATTTCCTTAACAGGATCACGGTGTTCAGATCAAAGGGCAACATATTCAGAGAGCTCATCTCTTTCTTCGGTGCGAGGATCATCTCATTTGTTGTTCTCGAACTCGGCCTTTTCTATCTCATGATCTGGGCATGCGAGGGAATTACAGGTGTTCCTGCCACGACGGCACTTATGATGATCGGTTCGTTTGCATTCACATACGATTATCTTGTTAAGCTCATCAATTCTGTCTTCATCATGATCACCAACTATGTAATGAGTAAGGTCATGGTATTCAGGAAGAAGGATATGGTGGATTACAACAAGGACGAAAAGAAACCGGAAGAATCTTCCGGGAAGGAACAGACTGATGCATGACGGCAAGGTGCCCGAAGTACTGACCGGAGCACTGCAGTTCGGGATCAAACCGGGCCTTGAGAGAATAACCGCTTTAATGAATCTTCTGGGCAATCCCCAGGACAGTTTCAGATCCATCCACATAGCCGGAACAAACGGCAAAGGTTCAGTTGCAACATTCATATCTTCGATAATGGCTTCAGACGAAAAGAAGGTCGGAGTCTTTACTTCACCGTATCTTGAGCGTTTTTCCGAGCGCATCAGGATAATCGACGGCAGGGAAGGTCTTTCCGGATATGTCGAAGATGATTCATATGGCGAGATAGAACAGAAGGATCTTGATAAGTATTCTGACATGGTAAAGAAGGCCAGGGAGAAGATGATCTCTGAAGGCCTTTGTGATGAGCCTACCGAGTTCGAACTGATTACGGCGATCTGCTTCCTTTATTTTGCAGAGAAAAAGATCGACGTCGCTGTCCTTGAAGTAGGACTTGGCGGAAGGCTTGATTCCACTAACATCATCAGGGATCCCCTGGTTACCGTTATTACGGCTCTGGGACTGGATCACACCGGCGTGCTTGGCAATACGATCTCTGAGATCGCAGGCGAGAAGGCAGGGATCTTTAAAGAAGGCTCTCCTGCAGTATGCTTTGATCCGGATCTTACGATCGTTCCTGATGAGATGAAGAACGATATCAGGAGAACACTTATCTCCAAAGCAGGCGAAAAGAATATAGACATCAGTTTTGCCGGAAGCAGGGAAGCTTTCGACAGTGCCGTATTTACCAATGACGGCAGGATGGAATTTACATATGAAGGCAAGGTTTATACCACAGCCCTTAACGGCAGGCATCAGATAGGAAATGCGGTTACGGCAATAGAAGCATGCAGGAAGTGCGGTGTGTCTGAAGAAGCTGTAAAAGAGGGCATTGCCCTTGCCAGATGGAAGTGCAGGGCTGAGCTTTTGAGCACAAAACCCGTGATAATAATCGACGGAGGCCATAATCCGCAGGGCGCTACAAGCCTTGGCATTACAATGAACGAGATGCTCGGCGGTTCACTTAGAGGCAAACCTGTAAGACTTCTGATGGGTGTAATGGCAG
>JAEFBA010000045.1 GCA_016292145.1 Saccharofermentans sp. | reverse complement strand
TAGGATGCGGCGTTGAGATCAAGAACAAGCACACTAAGGATATGAGTGCGTTTAATCTTGACGACTTAAGATGGAACAAGATCATAATCTGTACCGATGCCGATGTCGACGGCTTCCAGATCAGGACACTGATCCTTGCAATGCTCTACAGACTTACGCCTACTCTCATTGAGAAGGGATATGTCTATGTTGCAGAGTCCCCGCTTTTCGAGATCACATACAGACCTAAGGGAAAGAACGCTCAGGAAGAGACATATTTCGCGTTTAACGAGAAGGAGAAGGCTGAGATCCTTGCCAAGGTCGATCCCAAGCTCTGCACGATCCAGAGATCAAAAGGTCTTGGTGAGAACGAGCCTGAGATGATGTGGAAGACTACGATGAATCCGAAGTCCAGACGACTCATCAAGGCTTGCCCTGAAGACGCACAGAGGACTGCAGAGGTCTTTGATCTGCTCCTGGGCGATAACCTTGCAGGAAGAAAACTCCATATCGAGATGGATGGTAAGAAGTACCTCGATATGCTTGATTTAGGGTGATTTAAATGGCACGTAAGAAAAAAGAAGATATCATTTCAGATTCACTTAAAGCAAAGCTTACAGACAGCAATGCGAAGGACATGCCGGCTATCGATCAGCCGATAACTGACATGCTCGAGATCAACTATATGCCGTATGCGATGAGCGTCATCGTATCACGTGCTATTCCTGAGATCGACGGCTTCAAGCCTTCACACAGAAAGCTGCTTTATACGATGTATAAGATGGGCCTTCTGGGCGGCAACAGGACAAAGTCTGCAAACGTCGTAGGCCAGACCATGAAGCTCAATCCTCACGGTGACCAGGCTATCTACGACACTATGGTAAGACTTACAAGGGGCAACGGTTCTTTGCTCCATCCGTTCGTTGATTCAAAGGGTAACTTCGGTAAGCAGTATTCCAGAGACATGCAGTGTGCTGCTCCGCGTTATACGGAAGTAAGACTTGAGAAGATCTGCGAAGAGATCTTCAAGGGCATCGACAAGGATGCTGTCGACATGATCGATAACTATGACGGTACCCTTAAGGAACCGTCGCTTCTTCCTACAACATTCCCGGCAGTCCTTGTGAATGCCAACCAGGGTATCGCCGTAGGTATGGCATCGAATATCTGCTCATTTAACCTCGCTGAAGTTTGCGCAGCTGCAGAAGCATATCTGAGAGATCCCGATACCGATCTTCTGGAGATCATGCCTGCGCCTGACTTTTCCGGCGGCGGAAAGATACTTTACAACAAGGAGCAGATGAAGGCCATCTACGATACCGGCAAGGGAACATTCTCCGTTAGAGCAAAGTATCAGGTCGATAAGGCAAAGAACCTCATCGAGATCACTGAGATCCCTTATTCCACGAGCGTTGAAGCGATCATCGACAACATCGCGGATCTCGTTAAGAGCGGCAAGGCAAAAGAGATCGCCGACATCCGTGACGAGACAGACCTTGACGGTCTTAAGATCACTATCGACTGCAAGCGCGGCACTGATCACGAGCAGCTCATGACAAAGCTCTTCAGATTTACAAAGCTTGAAGATACTTTCTCATGCAATTTCAATATCCTTATCGACGGTTCGCCGAGAGTCATGGGCATCGCCCAGATCCTTGACGAATGGCTCAAGTGGAGAAGGACATGCGTCTGCCGTGAGCTCTCTTTTAACCTTGATAAGATGAAGAAGAGACTGCACCTTTTAGACGGTCTTGCAGTCATCCTCTTAGACATTGATAAGGCTATAAAGATCATCAGGGAGACAGAGCTTGAAGCCGACGTTATTCCTAACCTCATGAAGGGCTTCGGAATCGATGAAGAGCAGGCTGAATATGTCGCTGAGATCAAGCTCCGCAACATCAACAAGCAGTACATCCTTAACAGGATCTCCGACAGGGATAAGCTCAAGGCTGATATCGCCGATACGGAAGATCTTTTGGGAAGCCCCAGAAGGATCAACAATCTCATTGCCAAGACTTTGAAAGAAGTAGCTGAGAAGTATGGCCAGCCCAGAAGATCAGAGCTCGTAGGAGCAGAGGAGACAGAGACATTTGTTGAGGCAGATGTTATCCCTGATTACAGGCTCCACCTGATGCTTACACGTCACGGCTACCTCAAGAAGCACACGATGAAGTCTTTGCAGAGTGCCGGTGAGCTTAAGACAAAAGATGATGATGAGATCTTTATGGGCTTTGAATGTGAGAACAGATCAGACCTTCTGATCTTCACGGATAAGTGCAATCTCTATAAGACTCATGTTTACGATTTTTCAGATACGAAGCCCGGTGATCTCGGTCACTATCTTAACAGTGAGCTCGAAATGGAAGACGGTGAGAGACCTATGTTCATGATCTCCACGACAGACTATAAGGGCATTCTCTTTATCGCTTTCGAGAACGGTAAGGCAGCAAGATTCCCCATCTCTTCGTATGAGACAAAGCAGAACAGAAAGAAGCTCATCAATGCTTATTTTGACGGCAGCAAGGCAGTAGGATTCATTCTTCTTGACGAAGAAGAGGATCCTGACCTTATCGTTACCAATACGCTTGATAAAGCAGCTGTATTCAAGGCTTCGCTGATCCCTCTCAAGACTACGAGAACGACACAGGGTGTCCAGCTCCTCGCATCCAAGAAGGGTTCAGTATTAAGATCACTTTCACGTCTTGCGGAAGTAGATGTACAGGATCCTGAGTATTACAGGATACGTAAGGTTCCGGCAATAGGCTATTACATTAAGGAAAATTCTTTGGAGGCAAAGCAGGTTAGCTTTGATGATTTGAAGTGACGGTATTTTCTTCCGAGTATCATGTCGCAGAAGACGAGATAAAGGACACAAGAGGTTACGGCCTCGCTGCTGTTCTTTGCGCTGTCATGCTCATCGCACTGACAGTAACGACGTTTGTTCTCGGAAGAAAGAATGCTTATGAACTTGAGACAGTGCCGAGCTTCGAGCTTGCCATAAACGAAGGGCGCTATGCTGATGCTCTGGATATCTACCGCGGCATACAGGATGAAGTGCTTAAGTCATCACCCGATGAACAGGCATCCAATGTAATGCGCGTCCAGATGCTCGATGATATGCAGAATATCGTAAGGGAGCATGTAGACGAGTTATGCAACCGTATCATCAGCAACCGTTATGTTCTTACGCCGAGTGATATTAATTTCCTCGATTCCATGAAAGAGCTTACGAGCTCGGTTGTATCGGAAAGGCTTTACAGCATCTGTGAGGAATTCCTTCTGGGCAAGGTCGAAAAGCCTGTCGTCACATATTTCTTCGACCAGCTCCAGCCGATCGGTAACTTCTCTGCGACGGCAAACCCGTTGCTCCGTGAATTGGATTTTATCGAGACGGCTACAGGTGATGTCCAGACAGCAGAGAATTCGCTCGAGAAAGGTGATTACATCGCAGCCGTAAAGAAATATACACAGGTTAACGGCAGCTATGAAGGTTTTGTAGGTGATTACTGTGATAAGAGGATCTCGGCAATAAAAGAGATGATGTATGAGCCCATGATGGCTGAAGGCGAGCATCTTCTTGCAACATATAAGTTCTATTCTGCAGAGAGCCTTTTCTCGGATCTTGCGGTGATCTTCCCTGAAGATGAAATGATCAAGAGCAATCTTCTGACTGCGACATCGCACACCAGTGAGGTTAAGGAATACAGGGGAAAGATCGAGTGCATCTGTGTAAGATCTCTTATTGCTGACAGCGACGTAGCTTTCTCCGGCCGTTATCATTCGACCAATACGAATCTTCATCTCACGATAAAGGAATTCGAGAAGATCCTTGAGAACCTTTATCAGAGAGGATATGTTCTGGTAGACGTTGAAGATCTTATCGACCAGAGCGACCCGACGTTCCTTTTGGAGCGCAACCTTAAAGTGCCGAAGGGGAAAAAGCCCCTGATCGTGGTCATCGAAGACCTGCAGTACGGTGTCGCCGATTACAGATGCGGCACATGCAGAAGACTTGTCCTTAATGACGAGAACCAGGTCTGCGGCGAGTATCAGAACAATGCCGGAGAGACCGTTGTCAGCAGAACGGCTGAGGCAATAGGACTCCTTGATGTATTTGTCGAGAAGCACCCTGATTTCACATATGACGGAGCTAAGGGAATCATATCCGTAAGCGGACACGAAGCGTGCTTCGGTTATGTCGTAGCAGCGGGCGAACTCGAAGACAGGAATGCTGCGCTTTCTGCTGCAAACCTTCCGCAGCTTACCAATATCACGAATGAGGATATCGATTTCGCAAGAGAAAAGGTTATGGAGATAAAGAACGTCCTTGCCGATAACGGCTGGAAGTTTGCATCCTGCACCTATTCATATATTGCAGACTGCAGAAATACAGAGAAGCAGGTGCTGATAGATGACTTCGTAAAGTGGCAGGACCAGATAGGAAGTCTTTTCGGAGAAGTCCACATACTGGTATATCCGAACGGCAATTATATCTATGGTACGGATGACAGGGCTGTATATTTCAAGAATAGAGGATTCAGGATATTCTTCGGCGGCGGCGCTACGCCTTACCATATCTACGGCGATAATTATCTGTTTGTTGACCGAGCCATGATGAGTTATACGACATTGAACAGAAAAGCCTACAAGGATCTTTTCGATTACAACGAGATTATAGATCCGGTAAGGACTCAGAACACGGATAAGAAGAACACGTAATATTAATATTACATTTCATTTTGGATTTCTTTGTACACATAAAGTGTTTTTTATTATAATGTAAGTTGTGTAGAACAATTTTGCTTTCTTGAAGGGAGCTTTATTTATGGGCAGAATCGATAAACTTACAAACCTTACCGAGAAGGAAGAGCTTCTCTGGCAGGACAGGAAAAGATATTTAGGCATGCCCATATCTTTTACCATCTATAGCTTCACGCAGAATAAACTGTATCTGAAGAAGGGTATCATCAACGTAAGTTCTGAAGAGATCCTCTTATACAGGGTTTTGGATATCACATTCAAGCAATCTATCTGGCAAAAGATTTTCGGTGTCGGTTCAGTCATCTTAACAACGGCTGATAAGACCACACCTGTTCTTGAACTTAAGAATATTAAGACTCCTGACAGGATCAGGAAGGCTTTAAGCAATCTGGTTGAACAGAGACGTGACGAGAAGCGTGTCACCGGCAAGGAAATGTTCGGTGCTGCAGGAATGTTCCATGATCACGGCGACCTTGAAGGCGTTGATCTTGACGGCGACGGAATACCTGATGTTCATTGATAGAGGTTAAGCAGTGGAAACTAGGATTGACAGATTCGGCAGCGTCAGAGATGACAAGATAAAGCAGCTCAAAGAGTTGATCGAAGAGTCTAAGTACATCGTGTTCCTTGGCGGAGCAGGTGTATCTACCGAGAGCGGAATCCCTGATTTCAGAAGCGGCGCAGGTATCTACAATACCGAGAGCGGAACTAAGTACAGACCTATCGACATCATAGCCCACGACTTCTTTATGGAGCATCCGGAGGACTTCTATGATTTCTATAAGCGTAAGCTCATATATCCCGATGCAAGGCCGAACAAGGCTCACAAGGCTCTTGTAAGACTTGAGAGACAGGGAAAGCTTAAGGCGATTATCACGCAGAACATCGACAACCTTCACCAGGAAGCAGGCAGCAAGTGCGTAATAGAGCTTCACGGTTCCGTTTACAGAAACTACTGCATGAACTGCGGCAAGAAGTTCAATATCGAATACATCGCATCCCAGGAAGGCGTTCCTCACTGTGATAAGTGCGGCGGTATCGTAAGACCTGACATCGTTCTTTATGAAGAGAACTTAGAGCACGAGAACGTTGATAACGCTATTAAGGCTGTTAAAAAGTGTGATCTCATGATCATTGCAGGCACTTCACTTACGGTTTATCCGGCAGCCACATTCGCGCAGTTCCTAAAGCACGACAGGATCGTCATCATCAACAAGAGTTCGACATACATGGATCTTAAGGCTTTGCTTACGATTCATGACAACGTCGGTGAAGTCCTTGATAAAGTAGTACCGAAGCGTGTATCCAGGAAGACGACAACTTCCAAGACAGGTGCTAAGAAGACTACAGCAAAGAAGACTACGGCCGCTAAGACAACAGCAAAGGCAAAGACTTCTGCTTCAAAGACATCTTCTGCCGCCAAAGCGGCGCCCAAGGCGGCTTCAAAGACAACTGAACCGAAGAAGACACAGACTAAGGACCCTTCGGCAAAGAAATCCGGAGCGTCAAAGGCAAAGAAGAATGAAAGCTGATCTTAAGTTTTTCGAAGATAAGGATAAAGAGATAATTGCCGATCTTGCCTCATACGGAAGGCAGAGCGGCATTTTATCATTCTTCAGACTGATAACTTTTTTAGGTGCCGCAGGTCTTATTATCGGCGGTATCGCATCTAAGATCCCGGCTCTTTATATCTCAGGCGGTTTTATTTTCCTGAGCTTTATTGTTTTTTGTATCATTCACGGCAGGATCCTTGATAAGGTCAATTATCTCACCGAATTATCCAAGGTGAATTCTTCTTATATCGCAAGGATCAAAGGGGACTTTAATGAGCTGCGCAATATCGCTGTTAAAGGCTTAAAGAGGGCAGAAGACATCGGTCTTGCCAAGAGCAGGCTCTACGGCAGGGATTTCGAGATTCCTGACCATGATTACTGCATGGATCTTGACGTGTTCGGCAAGAAATCCCTTTTCTCATTGCTCAATGTTTCTGAGACTTCGTTTGGAAGACGGAGATTCGCAGACAGCCTTCTTAATCCTCATGTTTCAGGTATCAAGGCAGAAGACCTCAAGGCAAAGCAGGCTTCCGTCAAGGCTTTGTGTGATAAGCCTGAGGTGCTTATGGATTATCAGGCAACTGCAAGGCTCGGCAGGATGATCAAAGATCCCAAGGCTCTGATGGATTTTGCCAAGACAGGCTCGAAAACAAAACCAGCAGCAAATATCCTTGGAATCATCGGATGCATCATTTGGATATCTGTTCCTGCTGCTTACATCATCTTTCCTGATTATGCTGCTGCAACTATCCCTGCGTGTCTTATCATAAACCTGTTTATCTTCATGGCAGGGCGCGTCTTCAATGACAGTTATCTTAAGGCTTGTGAAGGCATGCCTGCTCAGGTTAAGACCATCCTTAAACTCTATAAGATCCTTGAGAATGCGGGCTTTGAGGAACAGGGTTTAAAGTCACTTATTAAGGGCTCTGATAAGACGGAGGGTGCTTATGAATCGCTTAAGAAGCTCAATAGCATATTAAGGATAGCAGGCCTTCGTTCTCAGCCTTTATTTGCTCTATTATTAAATCTCATTGCACCTTTGGATTACCTCGTCTCATTTATGCTCGGCAACTGGGCTGTTGCTCATGGCAAATTCCTGCCGTCTTATATCGACGGATTATCTGAAGTCGAAGCGCTGATGTGCGCTGCACAGACAGGTCTTGTATTGCCTCTCAGCACATTCCCGGAATTCGTTGAATCGGATGATGCGGCCTGCAATGCGTTCTTCGAAGGAACTGATCTTGCTCACCCGCTTATAGCACCGGAAACAGTTGTAAGGAATTCCGTAAAACTCAGCAATGACATTGCGATAATCACAGGCTCAAATATGTCAGGTAAGACGACGATGATAAGAACTGTCGGAGTCTGTACTGTACTGGCGCTTACAGGCGGTCTTGTTCCTGCAGCAACCCTTAAGCTTGGAAGAATGAGAGTCATGAGCTCGATGAGGATCGTTGACAGCATTGAAGAGAACATGAGCACCTTTAAGGCTGAGCTCATAAGGATTTCTGGAATAGTTAATGCGGCAGGGGACAAGAAGGCTTTGCTGTTTCTAATCGATGAGATATTCAGAGGAACGAATTCGGATGACAGGACAGAAGGCGCTCTTACTGTTCTAAAGAAGCTTTCAAAACCTTATATCTGCGGTCTTATGACAACGCACGATTATGCGATGATCGATAAGACTGAGACAGGATTTAACAACATAAGATATTATCATTTCTCTGAGTCTTATACGGACAAGGAGATCGTTTTCGACTATAAGCTCGCTTCAGGAATAAGCAGACAATCTAATGCAAAATACCTAATGAAACTCGTTGGTATAGAGTGATGTAATTGCAATTACCACAAATTTACGTAATTTGTGTTAAATTTGTTCGTTTTTTATTAAATATCAGATTTCCATTACTTGAATTCTAAAGTGCCATATTTTAGAATTACGTTGGAGAGAAGGTGTTTAGATAATGTTTGAAGGCTTGAGCAAGTATTTTTCTATTGTTCTTGATTACTCTGTTGTGCTTGAATGCTCTAACGGAGTGTTGTTTGATGAACTTCTAAACCTCTTCAACGATTACGGTATCGACTGTTATGTTAATGATACATTTAAAGTTCTCCATAAGTGCGTAATCGCTCAGCAGGATCCCAAGGACAGGGCAGTTCAGCCCGCTATGCGCTCTTTGATGCAGAGCCTTCTTACCACTAACAAGCTTCACCTTATCAACACATGCAATACCGAGAGATTCATCGAGCAGGTAAATGAGCTCGATTACTCGGTTCTCCTTACTACACAGAGAAGTATTCTTTTTAAGAGATTTTTCGAGAAGGACATCGAATATAACCATGATGTTGCTATCCTCTCTCCGAAGGGTCTGAAGATATATTCGTCTCTTAAGGAGATGAAGGAAGATCTTCCGCTCCCTGAGATCAGCAATCTTGCAAAGATCGATTCTTTCCTTGATTCAGATGCCAGAGCAAGTATCGGCGATATTGTAAATTACAACGGCGGCGAGAGAATGGTCCTTGAGAAGAGGCTTTCCGGCGGCGCTGAAGGAATGGTATTCATCACCGATAACAAAAGGCTTGTTGCAAAGGTTTACCACAAGGGTGTTATCACGCCTTTAAGATGGGCTAAGCTTAAGAAGCTGACAGAGCTCGGAATCACTTCAACATCTTTCTGTGCACCTCAGCACTTGCTATATTTCAGAAATGTCCCTGTCGGCTATACGATGTTCATTGGCAAGGGCACGACCTTAAGCAATGTTTTCGACGGCCCTGATGCGATATTGGAACATTTCCCTGATTGGACAAGACTTGATATCTGTGAGACGCTTCTCTCACTCATCGGCAAATATCTCTATCTTCATATGCATGATGTAATTGCCGGTGATATCCAGCTTAAGAATGCATTGATCGAGGATTCCGCTCATCAGTACCTTATCGATATGGACAGCGTACAGGTAGGGAATCTCCCTTGTCCTGTAGGCACTGAGGATTTTACTGATCCTAATCTCTGGGGAAAGGATTTCTCCGGTTTTGTCAGGTCATTAAAGGACGAAGACTATTCCATCGCAATGCTCGTTTTCTCTGTGCTGTTCTGCGGACTTCATCCTTATGCTACGAGAAACGGTGCTGAGACTTTAAGGGAAGAGATCCTTAATAAGAATTTCCCTTATACTCTTGATAATTCTGATACCGAACACATACCGTTAGGCGGATATGCCAACATTTGGAAATACCTGCCTGATTATCTGCGCAATATGCTTTACAGGACTTTCAAAGAAGGTGCTTCTTATGAAGCCGTTTGCTGGAGAGACGCAGTTCAGCAGTACATGACTGAACTCGAGAACTTCAAATACGATGATGCGGAAGCCTATAAGCTTTTCCCTTGCGAGAACTACAAACAGATAAGCATCAATGTAGAAGAATACAGAGCTAAGCTTGCCGAGCAGAGAGAACTTGCACAGAGGGGAGCTGAACCGAAGCCGAAGTTTGAGAAGAAGCAGTTCAATAATGCTCCTTCCGGCAGATTCGTTTCTTCAAGTGTCGGTGAGTCTTCAAGCTTCAGACCGATGAAGTTTGATGATGAGAAAACCGATAAGCATGACGCTCCGAATTCTATGTCTGCACCTGCTCCAAAGAAGAAATTCTTCGGTTTATTCTGAAGCCTCTTCTGATATAATTTTTATGTGCAAACTTTAACTCTCGAATGTGCGGAGGACTTTTATGGCGGACGGTTTTTCAAGTTCAGATTTCGGTACAAGTACAAAGCGAAGACTCCCGATCTGTTTTGCTCTTGATACATCAGGTTCCATGATGGGCAACCCGATCAAGCAGCTCAACATGGGTCTTCAGAATTTTGTATCTTCGATCAAATCCAATGATGATACAAGATCTTCCACAGACATAGCTATCATTACTTTCGGCTCCAAGGTTGAGATCGTAATGCCTTTCGGTAAGATCTCCAAGGAGAAGGGATTACCCGAGATCACGGCATCAACGACTCTTACACCTATCGGTGAGGGTGTCCTTACGGCTTTAGAGCTCCTTAACGCGCGTAAAGAAGGCTATAAGGAAATGGGCATCAAGTATTTCCAGCCCTGGCTCGTTGTCATTACAGACGGTGCGCCTCAGGGTCCCAATGCGATGCAGAATATGGAGCGTGCCATTGAAGCATGCAATGAACTTGAGAGAGATGACAAGCTTGTTGTATTCAATATCGGCGTTGGTTCCGGTGTTGATTTCGATATCCTGAAAAGGCTTTCGGTCAAGCGTCCTGAACCGATCTCCGTTAACTCGGCAGATTTCGGCAAACTCTTCGAATTCCTCGGATCTTCCTCATCTTCCATCGTATCGTCCGGCATGAATGACGATGCGCTTTATAACATCGACACAACGCCACAGGGCAAGGCTGTCGATATGGATGATTTCATGAAGTTCATTAACGAGGAAAGCTGATGTATACGGGAATTACAGTTGGCGCAGTCACAACTATAGGTAATAAGCATGTTAACCGCGGTACTCCCTGTGAGGACGCGTCTTATGCTGTTACAAAGAACGGTGTCTCAGTTGTCTGCATAGCCGACGGTGCAGGCGGCAAGCAGTATACCGATGCGAGATTCGGTTCTGACTGCGCTGTTCATGTAATAACAGACACATTATGTGAGCATTTCGATGCTTTATACAGCGAGAACAGGGAAGCGGCCGTGAGGGGTTATCTTATGGCTAAGCTCCGTGTCGCTTTCGCAGGCATTATGGAAGAGCGTACTATCGACGTGATCGACAGGCTGTCATGCACACTGCTCTTTGTTGCAGTTAAGGACAGACGTATGATGATCGGTCATATCGGCGACGGACTTATCGTAAGGATCTCTCCTTCAGGCGTAAGCCCCATCTCGATGCCGCAGAATGATAAGGACGGCAAGACTTATTTTGTTACCGCTGCGCATGCGGATAACTATATGAGGCTTCTTAAGACTACCGTTGACGATGTCCATGCCATTGCGCTCATGACTGACGGCGTCCAGGACAGCGTTTACAACGAAGAAGCAGGTCTAGTAAAGCCCGTTGTAGCCAAGATGGCAGAGACATTTAAAGAAGGCAGGGAGGAAGGCGAGAAGTCCATCCTTGATACCGTTAAGCAATACATCGTAGGAGCTTCGAACGCCAGTGATGACGCAAGCTTTGGTGTCATGTATTTCGAGGGCACGAAAGCGCCTGTACCGGACACTCTTGAGACCTCAGCTGCTAAGTTCGCTTCATCCGCTGAGACGTTCAAGGATCTCTCACTGGCAATTAAGCCTGAGCTTATAAATGCCCATGAGATAATCGTAAAGTGTGCAGGCGGCGAACTGCCTGATACGGAACAGGCTCCTGCTGAATCTGTTAAGACAGAAGAACAAAAACCTGCCGAAGTTGAAATTGAAAAAACTGCAAAGGAACCTTCCAGGCTCAGCAAACTGTCAATTATCGTTCTTGCTATTGGAATCATCCTTTGCATTATTGGTGCAATTGGATTAGTGCTTTCGCTTAAAGGGTGAGTGATGTATGAGAGAAGAGAAGAAATACGAGATTCTGCCGGGTGTTGAGATCCCCGACATCAAGAAGATACAGGAAGCTGCTTCCGACTTCAGTATTTCTGAAGTAGGCGACGTTGATATCAAGACTGTTAATTATGAGCCTGTATTTGAGGTTAAGGCTTCCTCTGTCTCACCTGAGGAGCTTGCAAGACTGCAGGCTTTGGGTGTTAAGGTTGCCGAAGACGAAGAGCGCTCCAAGGCTGAGAGCCGCGCTAAGATGGAGAAGATCATGAAGAATGTTCAGGCTCCGGAATCCATTGGCGATCTTAAGGCGTCACATATTGCCCAGCTTAACGAAGAGAAGCGTAAGCAGTTGGAAGAGGATATGAAGGAAGCTAACCGGCATCAGGCTGACGAAGATGCTAAGAATAAGGCGCGTGAAGAGCGCCGCCAGCTCCAGCAGAAACTCCTTGAGGAATCCAGAGAGAAGGCCGCTAAGGAAGCAGAAGAAAGAGCTGCCAGAGAAGCTGAAGAAAAAGCCAGAAAAGAAGCTGAAGAAAAAGCTGCAAGGGAAGCTCAGGAAAAGGCTGCCCGTGAAGAGGCCGAGCGCGCTGCAAAAGAAGCTGCAGAGAAGGCTGCAAAGGAAGCTGAAGAGAGGGCTGAAAGAGAAGCTGCCGAGAAGAAAGCTGCTGAGATCGCTGCAAGAGAAGCAAAGGTTCAGGCTGCAAAGGAAGCTGCACAGAAGGCTGCGAAAGAGGCTCTCGAAAAGGCTGCCAGCAATGCTGCTGTTAAGGTTGCAGAAGAATCCGGCAAGAAAGAACCTGTTAAGCCCATCTGGGAAGTCAAGAAGACTACAACTACTCTTTCTACTGAAGAGACGACAGAAGCCTTCAAGGAATTCCTCGACGACGAAGATTCTTTCTAAATCTATTTAGCGAGATATTTGTAGAAGAATTTATCTTCCGGTTTATCCACGAAGAACTGATCCTGACTTACGATTACAAAGTCAGCGTCATTGTGCGCGATATTACCGAATGAAACGATACTGTCCGTATATCTCTCGTCAGTAAAGAACGTCATGGGATATATGACAGTTACCATAAAATAAGTCACATAAGTCATTCCGATAATGACGAGCGAGAACGCCGCACGGACCACAAGCGCCTTTTTGCTGAGGCGCTTTTTCTTATTCGAGTTCCTGATGATCTCATCTTCTGTCGTAAATTCTGCGATGCGCTGTGCCATGAAGATGCAGAGGATGAATAAAGCAGGCATCGTTCCGCGCATTACAAGGTTATTTCCTTCGGACAGGAAATAGAACGGCAGTATAAACAGCACAGCCATAGCGCTCCAGAGCATCGGATCCTTTTTGTGTCCTTTTAAGACGAATGCGAAAGAAGGGAGCACTTCGATAATGAACAACAGGATCAATACCACGATGAACTTAAGGATATTCCCGTCGTAGAATTCCCACAAGAAGCCCTTCATGTGCAAGGCTCCGGATTTTGCCCCGTAAAATGCCCCGAACGTGAAGAGCATGAGAACAGGGATCACGAGATTATTGTAAGTAAAGATGTTGAGAACGGACTTCTTCTTTTCAGCAGCTTTCAGATCCTTTGAGAAGAGTCTTACGACAGCAGGTATCAGAACACCGATCGTAGCCCATGGCGAGTACGCGAAAAGAATACCTCCGATAAATCCCAGGCTCCTGTTGTTCTTCGAAAGAAGGATAAGCGTAATTATCAGATAGCAGGGAATAGCCTGGTTATATACATTTTCGAGATTGTTGAAATTGCTTATGAAGGATACGAACGGAACCCAGCCTTCGATCCATGTCCAGCCGTCGTAAGGATGGATCTCGTTGATGAGGTAAGGAATGACATCGAGGCCCGAGAAGCACAGGAACATGAATAATGTGCCGTAGGAGGCCTTTCTGATATATTTGCACATTCCTATAAGGGTAAGGAATATGCCTAAGGCGTTCCAGATGATGAGTGTGATGTTGCCTGCTGTAAAGCCGAAGAGCTTGCCTATGACTGCCGCAGGGAGCCAGTATGTAAAGTAATAGACAAAGCCCTGGTTGTTCTGGAGATTTAAGATCTCTCTTACTTCAGGATTGCTCTGGGTGGCAGGATCGTAGATGATCGGCCACTTGTAGTTGATGAGATCGTTTAAGATCGCTCTTCTGTAAGCGTGGTCAAAGGGCGCCCAGACATATTCGCCGACGCCGTTGGTAATGGTTACGGCAAGAGCGAAGATCACGGAGGCGATTATGAACGAGAGCGGAAAGGAGATGTCGGATTTAAGTTCAAGTTTATTTCCGTCTGGATCTTTGGCACAGTCCCTTACCGCAAGGAAGACTGCAGCGATCAGCATTGCAGAGAAGATAAGACCGAATACGAGCTTAAGATAGCCTAAGAAGAAAATGGCAACAGGCAGTGCCAGATAGATTACTGCCAGGGTAAAGAAAAGTTTGTAGGATATCTTAATCTTCTTACTCATTTTTACACTCCTCATTAAATTATAATATTTTAGAGGAAATAAACAAAGATAAGAATTTGCCGGCAAAACAAAAGCGCTCCGCGATATGCGAAGCGCTTTACCGTTCTGGTGCACCTCCAGGGACTCGAACCCTGGGCCCACTGATTAAGAGTCAGTTGCTCTACCATCTGAGCTAGAGGTGCGTCAAGCAACGTGAGTTATTATAGCCATTAGGTATTTTAATGTCAACAGTTATTTTGATCAAAGAATCCCGACATATCAACTGAATTGAAATCTTCTTCCAAAGGAAGCTTAACAGGACGGCCTTCTTTGGCTGATTTATATATGCCTAAGAGCGTATCTACGGATGAAAAACCTGCATATGCATCGGCAATAGGGGCTGTATCATCGATTATGGAATCGAAAAGGTCCTTATATATTCCGAGATGCGGATTAAGTGCGCATTTATAGGAGAAAAGGCCGCCTTCCTTAAACTGCCTGCGGATGTAATAGCCGTTCATTTTCTTTGTCTTGCCGTCAGGCTTAACCTTGTAAACGGAAATGTGGGGTTTGCCGGAATCAAGTCCCATCGACAGCTGTCCGTTCTCGCAGAAAACGGAAAATTCCGCAGTGTGCTTGGAAGGGATCGTGGCTGTCGTGCCTTCGATCTGGGCAAGCGCGCCGTTCTCAAGTCTTAATACCGCCATGCCGAGGTCTTCTGCTTCGATGTTCCTGATGCGCTTGGCGATCATGGCGGTTGCTTCTTCGGGTTCCGAACCCATAAGCCAGATAAGAAGATCGATAGCGTGAATTGTCTGGTTCATGAGGGCGCCGCCGTCACTCTTCCAGGTTCCGCGCCAGGCTGCACTCTGATAATAATCCTCGCCGTGTCCCCAGCGGACATAGATCGTGCCGTGTGTGACCTTGCCGTATTTGCCTTCGGCGATATCCTGTCTTACAAGACCAACGACCGGGAGATAACGGTAGATGTGGCCCATAGCGATCTTAAGGCCCGTCTTTCTCGAAAGCTCATAGATCTCGCGTGCTTCTGATACGGACATGGTCATGGGCTTCTCGAGAAGAAGGTTTGAGCCATGCTCCATCGCATATTTCGCGATCTGGAAATGAAGGCCTGAAGGAACCGTAACGGAAACTATTGCAGGCTTTATCTCATCTATTGCCTGCTTATAGTCGCTGTATTGCTTTACGCCTGAAAAACCTTTAACGGAGTTTAAGAGCCTTTTGCAGGAATCTGGATTTACGTCAACTACTGCCTTAAGCTCTAAGCCCTTGAGTTTTGAAATGGCTTTTAAGTGCTTCTCTGCGACTCTGCCGCAGCCGATGAGAACTACTCCTAAAGGAGCCTTAAAAGATGTCATGTTTGAATTATCGGCCATTTATAGCCTCCATAAAGGTATTTGATTGAATTAGTTTAGCACAAGTAAGTTATTTATTACGCATTATTGATTATAATATATGCATTGGGAATAAATAGGAGGTGATCTTCCATGAACATGCGGGATATCATTATCGCCAAGAGAGATAAGAACAGTCTGACTGATGAACAGATAAAGTTTTTTGTACAGGGCGTAACTGACGGCTCCATTCCTGATTACCAGATATCAGCTCTCCTTATGGCAATAGTCCTTAACGGCATGGATGAGCGCGAGATGACTACGCTTACACTGGAGATGGCAGCATCCGGCAGCCAGATGGATCTGTCTTATCTGGAAGGCGTTCCCGTTGATAAGCACAGCACCGGCGGTGTCGGTGATAAGATAACGCCTGTCCTTTTGCCCCTTATAGCAACATTCGGCGTTGAGACAGTTAAGCTCAGCGGCAGGGGCCTGGGGTTTACGGGCGGTACTGTAGATAAATTCGAATCCATCAGGGGCTTTAACGTTGAAGTCGACTCAAAGGATTTCCCGAGGCTCGTAAAAGAGACCGGAATGGTCATATCAGGCCAGACGCCGGATCTTGCTCCTGCAGACAAGATCCTTTATTCCTTAAGAGACGTAACAGGCACCGTGGATTCGATCCCTCTTATTGCGTCGTCCATCATGAGCAAGAAGATCGCCGGAGGCGCCAAGGTCATAGTCCTTGACGTTACCTGTGGCTCAGGTGCCTTCATGAAGGATTATAAGATGGCAAAAGAGCTCGCCGAAGCCATGATCAAGATCGGCAAATTAGCCGGCAGGAAGACTGTCGCTGTGATCACCGACATGGATCAGCCTTTGGGAAGGTTCTGCGGAAATATCTTAGAGATGCAGGAAGTATTTGATACCGTAACAGGCAAGGGCGAAGAGGACGTAATAGAGGTAGTGACCGAGCTTGCGTTCCACCTTATTACGCTTGCAGGTAAAGATGCAGGCATGAGTCCCGAAGTCCTAAGGGAGGAGATCCGTGCAAGATTATCCGACGGTTCCTGCTATGAGAAGTTTAAAGAGCTTATAAAGTCCCAGGGAGGCGAATTAAGCCCTTCAGGATATCCCGTATATGTTGATAAGCCTTTCGACTGCATGCACGTTAATTCGCCTGATTCAGGCTACGTACAGGGCATGCGGGCAGATCTCATAGGCCAGGCATCAGTGCTCTTAGGCGCAGGACGCCTTGCCAAGACAGACAGCATTGATTACGGCGCGGGTATCGGATTCTTTGTAAAGACCGGTGATAAGGTCGAGCGGGGAGATTCCCTCTGCGCCCTTTATCAGGGAGAGAACAGCACTATACCTGAGGAAAGACTTTTCGACGCCATGGATCTCATTCTCGAAGCTTATGAGATCGGACCTAATCCGCCTGAGAAGAAGGCAGCTATCCTGGATGTGTTAACATAAGCGTTATTATGAAGAAAATATTGTTCTTACTATCAGTTATATTATTCTTTGCTGGATTCTCGCCAAGAGGGTGGGAGATATTCCTGTGCCTTTTCCTGACGCTCGTTATAGGTGTCCTCACCATAAAGCCCGGACTTCCCGAGAAACACGGAAGCAGACCAATGCTTCTTTCAGCCGTCATATCGATCTTTTACGCAGTTTATGTATTCATCACCTTCGGTGACATCGCAGGCGACAATATCATACTGACCGCTGTGTTCACGGTGCTTACGACTGCAGGTGCATTCTGGTTCATCTTAAACATTCTGAGCATGCTGCCGAAGGTAAAGACCATGCCGAAGAACCTTGAGACTGCAGATAACAATATCGGCAAGGCCGGCATGCTTTATCTGCTGATAGTGGCCATTATCAACGTAAGCTTTCTGTGCCAGGCTTCGCCTTTGTATCCTCTGAATTACTGGGATGACGTAAACAGTTATGTTACTGTCAGCAGGGCTTTGGCATTAGGAAAGATACTTTATAAGGACATATTCGACCACAAGGGACCGCTTCTGCATTTCATTAATATTCCGTTCTCGGCTTTTAATCACCAGAGCTATCTGGGCGTATATATCCTGGAAGTCATATTCTGCTTCTGCTGGCTCGTACTGGCGCTTAAGATAATGTCTCTTTATGTCAGGCTCGAACGTACATGCTTTATTGCCGTGCTGCCTCTTGCGATGCTGACTTATTCCGTCAATGCCTTCCATTACGGCGGCAGCACCGAAGAATATGCTCTGCCTATTCTCCTTCTCGGACTCTATATCGGTCTTAAGACAATCAGGGAAGACCGCCTTCCGAAGCTTAGCGAAGCCTTTATAGCAGGCCTTGCTTCAGCGTTCCTGTTCTGGATGAAGTTCACTCTGACAGGCTTTTACATAGGCTTCATACTGTTTGTCATCTACAGGTGCATAAGATCGCGCGCAGGCCTTGCGATCCTTAAGCTCAGCGGTATGTTCATTGCGGGCTTTGCCGCCTTGACACTGCCTGTCCTGTCCTATTTCTGGATAACGGGCTCCATGTCGTATCTTTATGAGGCATATTTCTACTTTAATATCTTCGTGTACAGCGGCGACTCGGTATCGTTCTTGGGAAGGATCCCTTATTCTCTGATCCTGATGTTCATCCAGCTCGGCAGGAACAGGATCCTCGCAATATCGATCGCAGTAGGACTGATAACTGTTTTCGCGCGCAGGAACAAAGACGAGATCATATTCATGATGCTGAGCTTCCTTACCACGTTCTTATGCCTTTATTCCGGCGAAAAGCCCATGTTCTACTATTGCTTCGGCCTTGCGTGCTTTGCGGTGTCGGGATGGACCGGCATAGTCACGCTTATAAGGAATGCCATGAAGAGGATAAAGGTAAGGCCCAGAAAGATCCTTATAGCCTGCCTTGCTTCAATAGCTTTCTGTACGGCCGCCTTTGCTGCCTCTGACAGCACTCTTATCATTTTCCGTGACCGCGAAAAGTACCCGCAGTACATATTCGCAAGACAGATCCTTGATTCCGGTGACCCGACCGTACTCAACTTCAAGTGCCTTGATTCCGGTATCTATAACGCGACCGACACGGTACCTGATTTCAGGTTCTTCTATCAGGTAAATTATCCCGGCAGCTACACCAAGGCCGTCAAAGAGCCTCTCGATCTCGTTATAAGGCGCCGCGTGAGATTCGTCGTAACCAATGACTTTTACGATCTTTCCAATTGCGGATACCGCCTGAAAGATGCGAGAAGCTGTTATTACACGGACATTAACGGAAATGTCGCTCAGGATGTCTATTATCTTTATGAGCTCGACCTTTTCGCTTGATTTAAAATAGCAGTATTGTATAATACGAACAAATGTTTATATAAGGCAGGATTACTATGACCAGAGAGCCCGTTAAGAAGAGAATAATCGGTATCGACCCGGGTTATGCCATTACGGGCTACGGGATCATAGACAAGACCGGCTCCAAGTTCGAGGTTATAGATTACGGTGTCATAGAGACCAAGGCAGGCGTTGATTTTCCCCTAAGGCTTTTGGCGATCAATGACAAGATCAGGTTTATCTTAGAGCAGTATAAGCCTGACTTTATGTCCATAGAAGAGCTCTTCATGGGGCACAACCATACGACTGTCATCGGTACAGCTCAGGCCAGAGGCGCAGTGCTCGTTGAAGCCGGAAGGGCAGGCATTGAGGTATTCGAGTTTACTCCGGGACAGGTAAAGCTTGCGATAACAGGCTACGGCAAGGCAGAGAAGAAGCAGGTCCAGCTCATGACCAAATCCATCTTAGGCCTTAAGGAAGTTCCGAAGCCTGACGATGCTGCGGATGCTCTGGCTCTTGCGATCACTCTGGCTAATACCGGCACGGCATTTGCAGGCAAGGCCGTCTCAGGATACCAGTACGGCAGATACGGATACTCTAACCGCAACGAGGGTTTTGTCTGATTTATTGATAGAATAATCCTATATGTCTTAAGGAGAAGTTGAATGTACGCTTATATCAAAGGTGTTATAGCTGAACGCAATGACCAGCAGCTCGTAGTAGAGAATAACGGGATCGGTTATCTGATCAACTGCCCTCTGGGGATCTCCGCCGTTATCGGAGGCATTGGCGATAATGTAACCGTATATCTTTATCAGAGCGTCAAGGAAGACGATATTTCCCTTTATGGTTTTGCTTCACGCGACCAGAAGGAGATGTTCTTAAAGCTCATTACCGTCAGCGGTGTGGGCCCCAAGGTTGCTCATACGATATGCGCTTCATTATCTGCAGAGCAGATAGCCGCAGCCGTAATGAGCGGCAATGTATCGCTCTTATCAAGCGTTAAGGGCTTAGGCAAGAAGACTGCCGAGAAGATAATCGTAGAACTTAAGGACAAGCTTAAATCGCAGCTCGGAGGTGCAACTTCAGTCAGCAGCACGCCTGTTGCAATGGCAGCAGCATCAAGCGGTGATACGGGCATCATGCAGGATGCTGTCGGTGCTCTCCTTGTGTTAGGATATAAAGATCAGGAAGCAGCTGACGCCGTTGCCGGCGCATATGAAGACGGCATAGGATTGGAAGATCTGATCCGCAAGGCTCTGAAGATCGCTTCCGGCAAGAAGTTCTCTTAAGGAATCTGACACATGATGAATTTTAATGAACATGAGAATGAGGAAGAGCGCGTCCTGGGCAGGCTCAGACAGCCGGGCGATAACGAGGAGAAGGCGTTAAGGCCTGTCACCTTCGAAGAATACTCAGGCCAGACGAAGGTAAAGACCAATCTTAAGATCTTTATCGACGCTGCGAAGAAGCGCGGCGAAGCTCTTGATCACGTTCTCTTATATGGTCCTCCGGGACTCGGTAAGACGACTCTGGCCGGCATCATCGCATCCGAGATGGGTGTTGCCATGCATATCACAACAGGACCTTCGATCGAGAAGGCAGGCGATCTTGCTGCTCTTCTTACGAACCTTAATGAGAATGAAGTTCTCTTTATCGATGAGATCCACAGATTGAATAAGAACGTAGAGGAAGTCCTTTATCCTGCGATGGAGGATTACTGCCTTGATCTCATGATCGGCAAGGGACCTGCTGCAAGGTCCGTAAGACTTGATCTTCCGCACTTTACTCTGGTCGGCGCGACGACAAGGGCAGGTATGCTCTCGGCTCCTTTAAGAGACCGCTTCGGCATGATCCACCGCCTTGAATTATACGAGACAGAAGACCTTATGGAGATCTTAAAGCGTGACGCTGCGCTGCTCGGCATTGCCATCAACGAAGAGGGTCTTAGGAATATAGCTTCAAGATCCCGCGGCACACCGAGAATCGCGATCAGGCTTCTTAAGCGTATGAGAGACTTCGCGTCTTATCTCGATAAGGATACGATCGATAAGGAAGTATCCGACTACGGCCTTAAGGCTCTTGATATCGACCAGTTAGGTCTTGATGCGGTTGACAGGAGACTGCTTACGTCAATTGCTGATATCTTCAAGGGCGGACCTGTAGGTCTTGAGACACTTGCTGCATGTACCGGTGAAGATCCGGTAACTATAGAAGACGTTTATGAGCCTTTCTTGTTGCAGAACGGCTTCCTTCATAAGACACCAAGAGGAAGAATGCTTACGTTAAGGGCTTTC
>JAEFBA010000044.1 GCA_016292145.1 Saccharofermentans sp. | reverse complement strand
CGTCCTTTAAGACTGACCGCTTTGTCGGCAGACTCCTCGGCACACGTAAAGTAGGGCATCTGGGAACATTAGATCCGTTCGCAACGGGTCTTCTTCCCGTGTTCGTCGGCAAGGGATTAAAGTTCTTGAGGTTCTGCGAAGGCTTCGACAAGGGGTATTCGTGCAGATGCATTTTCGGTGCGGAAACGGATACGATGGATAAGACCGGTGAGATAATATCCGAGAATTATCCCTCAGAAGATGTTTTGGATGATCTCGAAAAGTCTGACTACGAACTTATCCGTAACGCGGCATTAAAAGTCAAGGAAACCAAAGAGCAGCTCCCGCCCGCATATTCTGCAAAAAAGATCGACGGCGTAAAGGCTTATGAGCTTGCGAGAAAAGGCGAGATGCCGGATCTTAAGCCTGCTCCCATTACTATCTATTCGCTTGACATCACGGATATCATGAAGCGTGATAAGGGCTTTGCTATAGACTTTGACTGCATGTGTTCCAAGGGCACATATATCAGAACGATCTGCTCTGATCTTGGCGATATTGCGGGCTTTGGCGCTTATGCGGAATCCTTAAGAAGAACAGTCAACGGACAGTTCAATGTTAAGGATGCATTTACACCTGATGAACTCGAGAAGATGGCGGAAGCAGGTGATTTCTCATTCGTAAGAGATGCAGCAGAGACCATAAGCTTCCTGCCTGAGATAAAGCTCGATCCCAAGCAGACAAAAGACATTAAATTCGGCAGAAAGATCGCTTTCCCGATCAACGTAAAGATCGAAGGCGAAGAACGCATATACTACAGGGCAACATCGGAAGACAAGCTTATCGCGGTCGTTTTCCCTGCTGTCGAGAATGGTGATCTTGTGATGAGGATCGAGAGGCTCTACGCACATGATTAAAGTATGCAATACCTACAGCCTTAACGATCTGCCTTTGGGAACAAAGGGAAGAGTGATCGCCTTGGGAATGTTCGACGGCCTTCATATGGGGCACCTGGACATAATCAGAAAAGCTGTCTCGGTTGCTGAAAGAGACGGCCTGACATCAACGGTCCAGACATTCAGGAATCTTTTTAAGCAGGACAGCAAGACTCTTTATACAGCAGAAGAAAGATTGGATCTCGTAAGCCGCACAGGTGCGGATGAACTACTGGTACTGGATTTCAACGAAGTAAAGGATATGGAACCTGAGGAATATCTGAAGAACGTTATCCTCTACCGCTGTATTGCCGATACGCTCATAATGGGCGAGGATTACCGGTTCGGCAAGGATGCCAGGGGCGATGTCACCATGATAAAAGAGTTCGCAAAAGAGAACGATATCCGCGTGATCGTCGTTAAGGACCACCTTCTTGAAGGCACTGACAAAAAGATCTCAACTACATGGTTAAGAGACGCACTTTCAGAAGGCGATGCCGATCTTGCAAGGGCTCTTTGCGGCGGAAGGAACTATATCTATACGGGAAGATGCGTTAAGGGCAAACAGATGGGAAGGGAAATGGGCTTTCCTACGGCTAACCTCATCGTACCGGAAGACAAATTCGTCGTCAGAAGAGGCGTTTATGTATCCCGCGTGCATTTGGGGCAGAGGACTCTTTACGGCGTAACCAATATCGGCAGGAGACCGACTCTGGAAGATGCGGTAAATGACGTAGTGGAGACTTATATTTTCGACTTCGACGAAGATATATACGGAGCAAAGCTTGAAGTTGAGCTCATGCACTTTTTAAGACCCGAATCGAAGATGACGTCCAGGGAAGAACTCATAAATGCCGTAAACCTTAATAAGGCGCAGGCGTTGGAGTATGTCAAAAACCTCAATTCAGCCGTGAATTAAGACCATAAAAAGCCATATTATTTATTTTGTGGTAATATATCAGGGATTTACTGACCCCTAAGGGGGCTCCGGAGGATAAGGAAACATGATGAATTTTGTAGAAGTTAAATTTCCGGGTCTTGGAATCGACCTGAATGTTAACCCTGTTGCTTTTACCATTGGCAGCATCGAAGTTTACTGGTACGGCATTCTGATCGCACTGGCTTTGGTACTGGCTGTAGTACTTGCAGTTAAGCAGGCAAAGGATCTGAATTTCCCGGAAGGTCTTGTTTACGATACGATCCTCATGATAATCCCCTGTGCCATTATCGGTGCCAGATTATATTTCGTCGCATGCAATCTTGATTTCTATACCAAGAATCCCCTTGAGATATTCAACTTGAGGAACGGCGGACTTGCGATCTACGGCGGCGTTATCCTCGTATTTATCGGCGGCATTGTTATGTGCCGCATCAGGAAGATCCCTTTCAGGGAACTTGCAGATTATTGTATTGTATATCTCCCTCTGGGCCAGGCTATCGGCAGATGGGGCAACTTCTTCAACCAGGAGTGCTTCGGCACCAATACGACTCTTCCCTGGGGTATGACAAGCTCCACGGTAGAAGCTTATCTTCGTACCAACTGTCCTACTCTCGTATCTTCAATGCCGGTTCATCCGACATTCCTTTACGAGTCTTTGGCTGACCTTGCGATCTTCTTCATCCTTATGTACATAAGAAAGCATTCCAAGATTCCTTTCGAGACATCCTGCGCTTATTTCGCACTTTACGGAACTGCAAGATTCTTTATCGAGGGAATGAGAACGGATTCACTTTATATCGGAAATACGGGCATCAGAACTTCACAGCTCCTGTCACTTATCCTGATCATTGCCGCGCTCCTTTACATTGCATATGCAAGAGCAAAGAGGCTTGAGAAGAGGGGTTTTCCCAGGAAGCTCTATGTCGAATTGACTGAGGAAAAGAAGGGCTGATGAGCAAAGTAGGTTCCGGCGTTGTAAGACTTCGCGGGAAAGACGGTCTTAAGGCCGTCGACTATTATCTTGTCGTGCCGGTTCTTACCATGACGATAATAGGCCTTTATGTTCTTCAGAGAGTTTTGTCCAAAGGCTATGCCGCATATCCCGGAAACTACTACAGACAGATAGTCGCTACCGTAGGCGGCGTTATAGCTGCACTCATAATCAGTTTGCTCGATGAACACCTGCTTAAGGTTGTAGGACGGATAATCTATGCGGCTGCATTGTTCCTGCTGATACTTGTTCCCATCGACGGTTATTCACTTGCCGGCGTCTGGGGCGCCGACTCATGGCTGAAGCTCCCTGTCATCGGTAACTTCCAGCCTTCAGAGCTTGCGAAGATCGGTCTTGTCATGCTCGCGGCAGATATCTTCGAACAGATGCATAACAAAGAAGTAACCATGCTCAAGGGCTTCGGTAAGATGGCGGCCGTTTATGCACCGCCGATGCTCCTTATCCTCGCGCAGCCTGACTTCGGTACCGCGATGGTTATCGTATTTACGTTTATCTGCATGCTGTTTGCGTGGGGAGTAAGATACAGATACTTCCTTCTCGCATTCTCATCCTTTGTCGTTATCGTTGTCCCTTTGGTATGGTCCTTCTATCTGAAGCCTTACCAGAAGGAGAGGATCTTATCCCTCCTGTTCCAGGGCTCGTCACCGCAGTCCGAGTACAATCTCCAGCAGTCTCAGCTCGCGATAGCATCAGGCGGTCTTTCCGGCAACCACACAGGCATCTTAACGCCGGTTCCGGTTAAGGAATCTGACTTTATTTTCGCCGCCATCTCAGAGCACATGGGATTTATCGGAACGACGACAGTTATAATCCTGGCGTTCTTCTTCCTTTGCCGATGCCTTTATGTAGCTGCGAAGGTCAAGTCAAAATCCTGCTCTTATATGATGACCGGATTTACAGGATATTTCGCATTCCACTTCATCGAGAACATGGGCATGGCTGTAGGTCTTCTCCCGATCACGGGAATCCCGCTTCCTTTCATGAGCTTGGGAGGCACGGCGATGCTCATTAACTTTATGGCATTCGGAGTAATGCTGAACATTTCGATCAACCGAAATATGTAGTGTCGGAGGCACAACATGAAGGGCAAATGGAGACAGAATCTTCATATCGAACCTCCTGAAGGATGGATGAACGACCCTAACGGATTGTGCTTTTTTGACGGCCTTTATCATGTCTATTTCCAGTATTCACCCGGCACTCCCAATGGCGAAAGCGTACGCCGCTGGGGCCACTATGTGAGTACGAACCTTCTCTCCTGGAAATACAAGGGCATCGTTCTTGATGCCGACATTCCCGAAGACCGTGACGGCGTGTTCTCGGGCTGTGCATTGCCTTCCAAAGATCACATCGATTTCTTCTATACAGGCAACGTCATGGAGGAAGGTAATCACGATTATGTGCTCGAAGGGCGCGGCGCGAATGCCATCCACGTCTCGTCTCCTGACGGCGCTTCCATGTCCTCGAAAAATGTCCTCCTCCGGAACAGTGACTATCCGGAATTCTGTTCCTGTCACGTAAGAGATCCCAAGGTGTGGATCGAAGACGGAGTATATAAGATGGTACTGGGCGCACGAACGAAGGATGATAAAGGATGCGTGCTTCTCTATGAAGGCAAGAGCATCGATTCATTTGAATATAAGGAATGTCTGTCGGCGCCAGACATGGGCTTTATGTGGGAATGTCCTGATATGTTTACTCTGGGTGATAAGACGTTCCTCGCATTCTGTCCGCAGGGAATTCCTCAGGGCGAATATAAATATCAGAATCTTTTCCAGAGCGGATATTTTACTTTGGAAGGCGGCACGCTTTCTGATTTTGAAGAGTTCGATTACGGCTTCGATTTCTATGCTCCGCAGACATTTGTCGCACCTGACGGAAGAAGACTTCTCATAGGCTGGATGGGGATCGGCGACGGTTCATATACCAATCCGACGACAGAACTCGGCTGGCAGCACTGCCTGACCTTGCCGCGTGAATTGAGTTTAGGTGATGACGGGAAGATCGTTCAGAAGCCTTTAAGAGAAATGGAAGGAATCAAGCGTTCTTCAAAGCCTGTTGATGGCGAAGCGTGGGAAGGACTTCCTTTCGAACTTGACTGTGCCGGTTGTTCGTCTGAAGTATCAGTTGCGGTATCAGGCGCTGAGATCACTTGGAATAAAGCATCAGGCGTTTTGGAGCTGCATTTCACAAACGGTGAAGGCTATGGCAGGACATCAAGAAAGATCCTTGTGAAAGAACTTAAGAACCTTAAGATCATTGCTGATGTATCTTCGCTGGAGATCTATATTAACGATGGCCGCTATGTCATGAGTACGAGATTCTATCCTGAATACAGACAGGTGAGGGTTGCTGTTACCGGTGCTTCTGCTGAAGTTTGTCCTTTAAGACTTAACGATACTCTTGTTGCGATCGGTGAGGCTCTTATCGATTTTATTCCTGACAAGACCGGATGCGAATTCCATGAGGTTGGAGCGTTCTCTCCTGCGACAGGCGGCGCGCCCGCTAATGTGTGCGGCGCTTTCTCTAAGCTTGGCGGCAAGTCCAGGATGCTTACCAAATTAGGAAATGATCCGTTTGGTGATGTCATTACGAGAACACTAAGCGGAGCAGGCGTTGATACGTCTTATATAAGTTACACGGATGAGGCAAATACCGCGCTCGCATTTGTCAGTCTTGCAAAGGACGGCAACAGAGTGTTCTCATTCTACAGGAATCCTTCGGCGGATATGCTTTTCGAGCCTTCGGAAGTAACAGGAGAGATGCTTGATGACTGCTTCGCGCTCCATTTCTGCAGTGTGTCCTTAGGCGATTTTCCTATGAAGGACGCACACCGCACCGCGATAACTCTCGCAAGAAGACAGGGCGCGATCGTAAGCTTCGATCCTAATCTGAGGTTCATGCTCTGGGATGACAAAGATGAACTTAAGAGAGTCATTTGGGAATTCCTTCCCGACTGCGACATCCTCAAGATCTCAGACGAGGAACTTGAATTCATAACAGGCGAGTCATCGGTTGAAAGGGCAATCCCTTCACTCTTTACCGGCAGCGTCAAATTAGTGATCCTTACAAAAGGCAAGGACGGCGCCACGGCTTATAACCTCAACGGCTCTGTCGATTCAGTCGGACCGGCTGTCAAAGCGACAGATACTACGGGCGCGGGTGACGCTTTCATCGGATCGTTCCTTTGGAAGATGCATTCATTAAAGCTCGGCAGAGATGATATTGCTTCGTGTCCTTTATCTGTTATTAAAGAGTGCCTGGATTTCTCCAACCGCTACTGCTCCATAAGTGTTCAAAGACCGGGCGCGATCCCGTCGTATCCTGAGATCGGGGAGATATTAACGCAGGTGGAGAAATGAGCATATTGAACAGTAAAACAGGATATGAATAATTCACGAATGACAAAGCTAGTTGTCGGTTTCTTGTGTTTGAGCTATTTTTTTCTCAATGGCCCCCGGTGGTTTGGGGATTAATGTTAATGCAGATACCACTATCAAGTCAAAACAGAAGATCGAGTTTTTGTCTATGTGCCTGCTTATTTGCCCTTGCAATATTAAACGTCATATTTATGTGGAGTGTTATTGTAGGTTTGAGAATAATGGAGGTGCTTCGAGGTGAATATGAGCGATTTTGTTGATAAGAAAAGAATTAGTAAAAAAGACGCAGTTATATTGATAATATTATTTCTCGTTGTTGTTTTTATCTTCTTTCCCCGTAGAAAAACTTTGAAGGACGGAGGAACCACTGCATATGATAGTTGTTTTGGGGGGATTATTTATACGGTGGAACAACGTCATAGATTACAGGACGATGGTTATTATGAGAACGGAATTGTCATATATATTGCAGGTATTGAAGTCTATAATGATTCAAGTATTGATTATAGTGTTCCCGCTGAAACCAGGTCTTCAGATGTTGAATCGTTAATGGCCGAAATAGATAGGACAGTGTATTCTTCTTAAAAATAGTTTGTCATATCCGCCTCCCAAAGTTGTCTATAATAAGTGAAGGAGGCAATCAATGACTGATGAAGGTATCGTAAGTTTATATTGGGATCGTGATGAACAGGCCATAACAGAGACTGATCTGAAGTATGGCAGGTACTGTTTCGCGATCGCATATAATATCCTCTGCAACAAAGAGGACTCCGATGAGTGCGTTAATGACACTTATAACAAGGCATGGAATTCAATGCCTCCGCAAAGGCCTGTGTTTCTGTCGGCTTTTCTGGGAAAGATAGTAAGGAATATCTCACTTAACAGATATAAAGAGAATAAGACTCAAAAGCGTGGCGGCAGCCAGATCGAACTGATCCTTGATGAGCTCGGTGATGTCGCATCTGATATGCCCGGTCCTGATGACGAGATGATGATGAAGCAGATGGAAGGTGCGATCAATGAATTCTTAAGAAACCTTCCTGAGGATAAGAGAGTAATGTTCGTCCGCCGTTACTGGTATGCGGATGATATAGGAGCAATCGCAAAAAGGATGGGGATCAGTGCGAATAATGTGTCAGTCGAGCTCCGCCGCATCAGGCTCAAACTCCGCGGGTTTCTTATTGAAAGGGGGTTCGATGTATGAGAAGAGAAGACTTTTTCGCATCACTCGAAAACATCGATGCGAACTACATTGATGAAGCTGAGCATTATCAGGGCTCTAAGCTCAACAACCCTCTGTTCATGTATATCGGAATGGCTGCGACAGTCTTAGTCGTGGCAGGTTGTGCCGTATTGTTTTTTCTGATGAATAACCGTGAAGATGCTTCGGTTGAAACGGCCGTTGAGACAAAGACCGTTACGGAACGCATAATAAACGGAACCGGCGCATCGGATGTAACGAAGGAAACATTTAACGATACGGATGACAGGATCAGAATGCTTCATAAGTATAATGTCGAAATACCTGACGGCACGGTAGCCGTACTGATGTTTCTGTCAGAAGCTGAGCATCTTGAAGGCTTCGAAGGCTGGTATGCTCCTGAAGATCAGGAAGACTGGAAAGCTGCGGTCAACCGGGCTGTCGCGCGTGTTCAGGATAAAGAGTATCAAGTCTATCCCTATGATGATATGATGCCTGTCCGGTTTTATTGGAAACATGACGGCGTTGAGGACAGCTGGACTTTGGCAAAAGACGGCTCTCTTTGGGGACAGCGTTATACTATCGGGTCTGCCGGTGATGATATGTTCAAGAATAACTATATTGCTCCCGAAGATGCGGCAGAATTAGCAGCTAAGATCAGGAAAGTCTGTGACTTCTTCGGAGTCGACCCGATCGCTCCGGAACAGATAGGCGAGATAAAACTGGCGGAATTGACCGTTAAGGGCAAGACATACAGATTAGAAGATCCGGTTAAGCTGGGCTACTTGGGCAGCACAATAAAGAACGCAAAGAAACATACGCCTTCAGGCTGTCCCTGGGCAACTTTGAGATTGACGTTTGCTGACGGAAATATGGTAACGGTTGCACTTGCATCTGACGGCTGTAATATCTGGCAGTCCGACGGTGTTTATTACAAATACGGTAACAGAGAAGATGCGGAGAAGATGTTTGCCTTATTCGGAATCAATCTGGCAAAACTCTATGCCTGATCTTATGAGGAAAGGGGATGATGTTATGAGACGCTTGATATTTTTAACAACCCTTAGCCTGATCACCTGCCTTGTATTCTGCTCATGCGGCAAGGTTAACGGTTATAAAAAGAAAGATCTTATTCCCATAAATGAAGGTGTCGGTATTGATAACATTCAGGTGTTCTGTGTTGACTACAATGAAGGTAAAGGTATTACGGTTAAGATAGAGAATCTTACAGATAATGTCTTTTGCTTTGGCGAGTATTACACGATCCAGATCCTGGTCGGCGGCGCATGGTACTATGTGCCTTATGTAAACGAGAACATGGTCCATGATCTCGGCCATGAATTATCGCCGGGCGCAAGCGACACTCTTACCTACAGCCTGTTTCCTTATGGCGGAAAGCTTTATCCCGGTCATTACAGGATCGCGTGCTGTGGGATAGGGGATAACCTTAACAACTATTACGCGGAATTCGACGTGACGGATGACGGGCGTTTTGCGTGGGAAGAGGTTGATCCTGACGGGAAGTAAGATGTCCTTGGGCCGCCTGAACTCCCAATTAAGGATTTGTTGCCTTCTAAACGGACAGAAAGAGCAACATTTAGAGCAACATTGCCAATGTTGCCTTATCTGTTGCCTTCTAGACGGACACAAAGAGCAACATTTGAAGCAACAATTCTTAACCGGCGTTACAAGAAGGTATAAGCAGACCGGGGACTCGAAAACACATACCACAGACACATGCAGGGGCTGATCTTTGAGACAGCTCCTGTTTGTTGATGCCTAAGAGTCAAATTGAGGTAATAGTGTGTCAGTTTTGGGCCGTTTTAGTACCTTTTTTCGGTCCGTGGCAGCGAAAAATCCCCTCAACCAAGGCGGTTTTTGTCGAACAGAACACCCCTGAAATGATATAGAAAAAATATTTAACAAATTTCCAAAAAATTACAAAAACCCCCTTGCGTTAAAAAAAGATTACGAATAGAATACAGATGTGTGGTGATTCGGGGAGATAATTCCCATTCTGGTGGAGGAAAGTGGCTCAAATTGAGACCGCGGCCCCCACTTTAGCACAAAATCAAGAAAAAACGAAAGACTCAGAATGAGAGACATTAAGAAAGTAGACGCTAAAGGGAGATTTTTTATCCCTGCTAAGCAAAAAGAATTGCTCGGCGCAGAGGTTGTAGTAACAAACAGCCTCGATGTCGGCTATTTGTGCGTTTACTCGAAGGATCATTTTGAGAACGTAGTTAAGACACAGCTCGCAAAGCTCAACACTATGGACGCCAACGCCCGTAAGATCAAGAGAGCTATCATCGGTGAGGCTTGTGAAGTAAGCGTCGATTCCCAGGGCAGGATCTCTGTCAACAGCGAGCTTTGGGACAGGATCGGTGCCAAGCCGGGCGATGAGATCTGTGTATTTAATGACGACGGTAAGCTGGACATCTGCACTAAGAGTTTCTATGACAATGAGGATCACGACCTCAGCAGCATAGAAGGATTGGAGACGAAGTATTATGTTGAAGGTCTCTGATTTTGATCACATTCCGGTTCTTCTTTACCAGACGGTTGATGCGCTTAACGTAAGACCGGGCGGCATCTATGTCGACTGTACGGCAGGCGGCGGGTCCCACAGCGCTGAGATCGCAAGAAGAATGAAGGGACAGGGTATCCTTGTATCGATCGATAAGGACGGCGCCGCTCTTGCTGCATGCATGGAGCGTAAGGCTGCGTTTGCAGGACTCAACTGGATGCCCGTTAAGTCTGACTATAAAGATATAGATGACATTATAAGAAGCCTTAAGATCGGCAAGGTCGACGGCATCATGGCAGATCTTGGCGTATCTTCTTATCAGCTTGATACAGCCGAGAGAGGCTTCTCATATATGAAGAACGGTCCTTTGGACATGAGAATGGATCCCGACGAATGGCTTACGGCAGCTGAAGTCGTAAACAGATATTCAAGAGATGAATTAGAGAGGATCTTCAGGGAATACGGCGAAGAGCATCATGCGGGAAGGATCGCAGACGGCATCGTCGAGAGAAGAAGAACAAAGCCTTTCACAAGGACTACGGAACTTGCGCAGGCTATAAAGGATTATATGCCGGGCCACGGCAGAGGCGAGGACCAGCATCCTGCAAAGAGATGCTTCCAGGCAATAAGGATCGAAGTCAATCACGAGCTTGACGGTCTGGAAACACTTTTGAACGACGGAATCAGAAAGCTCAAACCGGGCGGAAGATTCGCGGTCATCTCATTCCATTCTTTGGAGGACCGTATCGTAAAGGAAGCGTTCAGAAAGGCAGAGAATCCCTGCACGTGTCCGCGTGATTTCCCCGTCTGCGTTTGCGGAAAGAAGTCGCTCGGCACGGTGATAACGAAGAAACCGATCGAACCGACGGATGAGGAAGTTGAGATCAATCCGAGATCCAGAAGCTCGAAGCTCAGAGTGTTTGAGAGGAACGATAACGAGCAATACAACTAAGAACTAAGTAAAGGTAAGAATCAGTAATGGCAGTCAAGACAGCATCGAAAAGAAAAATCAAAAGCTTCGATGTAGGCGCACAGGATGAAGCGCTTAACGAAGTGCTGTCTGCCGGAAAGTCGAACTTCAAATATACCGAAGGACAGATTATTCCTTACGATCCTTACCTTACTCAGGATGAGCCTCTTATCATCGAAGAACCATACAGGGAACAGGGTCCGTCCGGCGTAGCTTCTTATGAAGACGTTCAGGAGAGATCAGTCCAGTATGCGAAAGAACATGAAGATCCGCAGACGAGATTAGAGAATAAGAAGAAGAGCAGAAGACTTACCAGGAGAAAGCTTTTCGAGACCATCATATCGATAATACTTGTTATAGCTATCGGTGTCTTTGTCATGCTGCTTCTCTATCCGCAGACGGAGATCTCAGAGCTTGCAAGAGACAATTCAAATCTTAAAGACCAGATAAATACCGTTAAAAGAGAGATAGTCAACGCAGAAGAGAATGCGAACGGTGTAGCCGACATGGACGTTATCCGTGCGCGCGCAATTGCACTCGGAATGCAGGATCCTAACATGAACCAGGTAATAAGCCTCCCGATCCCGAATACGGATTCATTGAAGACAAGGATCAACTATAACTCTGATGGAATAAATGAGGAAGCGTTCAAGGATTCCAAGGACGCATTGGCTGATTACTATGCCGCGCATCCGGATAAGTAATGGCAGCAATCCCGTCGGAAGTATTTCCGGGATAAAGAGGGAGCAGATAAAAGAGCCCACAGACGGCTCTCCGGAAAACGGGCAGGAGAATCAGGCACAATCCAAACCGGCAAACCGCAGCATATATGCGAAGATGTGGATCGGCATTGTGGCTGTTGTCGTCGTTTTATATACCGTCTATCTGCTCTTCAACCTTTACCGCACGACTGTTACCGATTATGACAAGTATGCAAGAGCTGCCGCTGATGAACAGTGGACGCTCGTAACATACAGTGCGAGCAGGGGCGTCATCTACGACGCGAACATGGTTCCGCTTGCTTCCAATACATACGACTACACGCTCATCTGCTCACCCAAGATGGTCACTTCGACACTTATGGACAGACAGCAGATCATGGACGGTGTCGTAAGTATCCTTGGCGTCAATTACGAGAAGCTCGATAAGATGATCCCGGTGGATCCCACGGATAAGACCGATAAGCGTAATGAGGTTGCCGGATGCGACGTCATGAAGAACATTTCCGCTGAGAAGAAGGACGAGTTCTCGAAATGGGCAAAAGATAACAAGGTCAAGGGTTTTGCTTTCGTTGCCGTTCCCCAGAGATACTATAACTACGGAAGCCTTGCTTCACAGGTCGTAGGCTACGCAAAGAACGACGGTGTAAGCCTTAACGGTCTTTACGGACTTGAAGCATATTACAATACGATCCTGTCCGGTGATGACGGTTACAGATATTCAGAGACGGACGAGATCACGGGCGGCGTTCTGCCTTATTCTGATGCGACTTCAATTGCAGTTTCCGACGGTAACAGCATCGTTACCAACATCGATATCAGTATCCAGAGAATCGCTGAGGAAGCCGCGAAGGAAGCCTATGACAAATTCGACCCGATAGACGGTGTCTGCGCGATCGTTATGAATCCTTATACCGGCGCCATTTATGCGATGGTATCGATCCCTAACTACGATCTTAACGATCCTTATGCAAGACCCTATGGTGTCGGAGAAGAAGCCTGGAATTACATGGATGCCGATACAAGAGTCAAATATGTAATGGCAAATGCATGGCGCAACCGCTGTGTATCCGATACATACGAGCCGGGTTCAACGTTCAAGGCTCTTACGACCTGCATGGCTTTTGAGGAAAACCTTGCAAGGGAAGACCAGACCTTCAACGATGCTCCGTTAAAGCTTTCCGAACAGCACACGATCTCCTGCTGGATGCAGAAGACAGCAGGCTTTAACCATGGTGAAGAGACGCTCACTAAAGCGTTCGAGAACTCATGCAACCCTGTCTTCGCGCAGCTCGCCCAGAAGATCGGAATAACCAAGTATTATTCATATGTCCGAATGCTCGGTTTCTACGATGTAACCGGCATCGATCTTCCTGCTGAAGGTAAGGGCATATTCCATAAGAATCCGTCGAAAGTCGACATGTCCGTTTTGTCTTACGGCGAGTCTTCAACGGTTACGCCTATCCAGCTCATCACATCCTACTGCGCCATCGTTAACGGCGGTGACCTTCTTGTTCCGCATATCGTCAAGTACATTACGGATCCTGAAGGAAATATCGTGGATGAGATCGAGCCTGAAGTAGTCCGCACGGTGTTCTCCGAAGACACATGCAGAAGAGTTCGAAAACTGATGGAAGGCGTTGTCTCCGACGGTACCGGTTCAGCAGGTAAAGTCGCAGGTTATGCGGTCGCCGGTAAGACATCAACATCCACGATAGACGTCGGTGAACTTAAAGGACTGCACGTGCTCTCATTCTCATGCTACGCACCTGCTTATGACCCTAAGATCGCTGTTCTCGTAGTAATCAACAAACCGAGAGATAAGGCGGTAGGTTCTTCGTCTGCGGCATCCACTGCGGCAAAGATCGTAGAAGGCACGCTCTCATACATGGGTGTTGAGAGAAAATTCACAGAAGAAGAATACAGCGAGATGCTTAAGGAATGGTACGTTCAGAAGGTTGACGGACTGCCTGCATCACAGGCTGCCTCGAAAATCTCCGTAAACGGTCTTTCCACCCTCTACGGAACGCTCGACATGAATTCCGAGACGATCGTTGCGAGAACATATCCTGACTATTACAAAACACTTTATAAGACGGGTGTCGTTGTACTCTATCCTGAGAATGTTCCGGAAGAGGAAATGCTCACGACGAGAGTGCCCAACATGGCGGGAATGTCAGCGATCGAATGTGTTGAAGCATGCCTTAAGATGAACCTCAACTGCAAGATCGACAAGGACAGCGACATCAAGGGCGTATGCATCAGCCAGAGCGTAGCTTCAGGCCAGACCGTAAAAGCGGGCGAGATCATCCACGTTAAGCTGTCCAGTACAGTTCCTGTGGACTATACCAAGCAGACCGATGCAGCAAACTCATCAACTGTAGTTGATACCGCCGGTGAAGACGGCGTAGCAGGCTCAAACAACAATAAACGAAGAGAGAACTAGTGCTCTCACGCACAAACATGGGAGGCACCTTTACATGAATTTCATTGTTTTTGCCACATAAGATATTGAACTTTTTGTTTTAATATATTTGTCGGTGGAATACCGCCCAAAACAGGAAGCGGCAGAGGTAGTGGAAATGAAACTCTTGGAAGTTCTTAACAGCATAGATTATGAGCTGATTTCAGGTGATCTTAACAAGGAGATCACATCTGTCGAGTATGACTCCAGAAAGGTAGCCATAGGTTCGCTTTTCGTATGCGTTCAGGGCTTTACCGTTGACGGTCATTCGTTTGCCTCAATGGCAGCCGGGAAGGGCGCTTCCGCAATCGTTGTAGATAAGAACAGAACATGCCTTTCAGCTGATGAACTGGATTGCCTCGCCAAAGAGAATTTCTTAAGTGTTATCGAGATAGATGACACGCATAAGCATCTGGCAGATCTCTGCGCGAATTTTTACGAGCATCCTGAGAATAAACTTGCCATTTACGGCATTACCGGAACAAAGGGCAAGACAACTACCGCATTCATGTTAAGAGCCATTCTCGAGCAGAGCGGCAGGGATACAGGCCTTGTCGGTACAGTCTGCAATATCATTGCAGGACACAAGACACATGCTGCGCATACCACTCCTGAATCAAGAGAACTCTATGACATGATGGATGTCCTTACGAGGAACAATTCATCGAGCCTTGTGATGGAGGTCTCGTCGCAGGCTTTAAAGCTCGACAGGGTAAGAGGCATCAGATACCGTACAGCGGCTTTTACCAATCTTTACGAAGACCATATTGCACCTAACGAGCATCCTGATATGGAGGACTACTTATCCTGCAAGCTTAAGATCTTCGATAACTGTGATATGGGCATCTTAAATCTTGACTGCAGTGTTGCAGAAAAGGTAATTGAATACTGCAAGGGCAAGACCGGTCTCATTACGTATTCGGTAGAAGGCGATGCTGATTTTACAGCAAGGAATTTAAGACCTGAGAGAAGAGGACATGTAACGGGTACTGTTTTCGAGCTCGAGTGCAACTACTATAAATGCGATGTCTTCGTAGCTCTTCCGGGCAAGTTCAACGTTTATAACGCACTCTGCGCAATTGCTTCGGCTGTGACAGAAGGTATTGATATCGATGTCATTAAGCAGGCACTCGGGAATATCAGTGTTCCGGGAAGGATGCAGCCTGTAGAGAATAATTTCGGAGTCAACATCCTCGTTGACTATGCACATAATGCCGCTGCACTGGAGAGCGTTCTGAATACGCTCAAGGAATATACGGAAGGCAGGATAATCACTGTCTTCGGATGCGGTGGAAACCGCTCGAGAACAAGACGTTTTGAGATGGGTGAAGTATCCGGCAATCTTTCCGGTTATACGGTGATCACATCTGACAACCCGCGTAATGAAGAGCCCGGAAGCATAATAGACGATATCGTTACGGGCATCTCAAAGACTACGGGAAAATATGAGATCGAACCTGACAGGAGCAGCGCGATAAAACTTGCCATCAATATGGCTCAAAAAGGCGATACTGTACTCATTGCCGGCAAGGGACATGAAGACTATCAGATATTTGCAGATAAAACGATACATTTCGATGATTGCGAGCATGCCAGAAATGCTGTGATCGAGCGGGAAGGAAATTCATGATGTTTACGCTTGAAGAAGTAAAGAAAGCAGTTGGCGGCAGACTCGTTTCCAAAAAGGAAGGGAATGTCTTCGCGACCTCTATAGAAGTAACCGGAGTATCGACCGACACAAGGACGATAAAGGAAGGCGAACTTTTCGTCGCTCTGAAGGGCGAGAATTTTGACGGCAACGATTATCTTGCCAAGGCAATGGAACTTGGCGCGAGCGCACTTGTCACCAACGATGAGAAGAGAGTTCCCGAAGGCGCAAATGCGGTCATCGTGGAAGATACCGTAAAAGCATTGGGCCTTCTTGCAAATCATTACAGATTCAAGCTCGGCTGCAAGGTGATCGCGGTAACAGGTTCAGTCGGCAAGACTTCAACAAGGACAATGATCGCCGAAGTCTTAAAGACCGGACTTAAGGTCCATTCATCCGAGAAGAACAACAATAACGAGATCGGAATGGCGCAGACGATCCTCTCCGCACCCGAAGATTCCGATGTTATCGTAGTCGAGATGGGCATGAGAGGCGAAGGCCAGATCTCATATCTTACAAAGATCGCAAGACCTGATATTGCGATCATAACGAATATCGGCTATTCGCATATCGGTATATTAGAGAGCAAGGACGCGATCATGAATGCGAAAATGGAGATCTGCGAAGGTCTTACGGACGGCGGCATCATCGCTGTCAACAGCGACGACAGAAAGCTCTTTGACCATTGTGTTAAGGTGCTCACGATAAATAATTTCATCGCAGGCATCCAGGTAAGTTCCGATGACAATCTTCCTTGTCCCTTGATCGTTTCCGCAACGGATGTAAAAGAGACTGACGACGGAATGTCTTTCGGTGCGAAGCTTAAGAGAATGGGTGTTGATTCTGAATTCAAGGTCCCTCTTAATGTCGGAATGTATGGAGAACCTGCTATAAGGAATGCTCTCTTTGCAATCTTCTGCGCTTACATGATGGGCCTTACCGGTACGCCTGAGAGCAGGCAGAAGATCGCTGATGTCATCTCTTCCAAGAGCGCTGTTGACGGAAGAGGCGCGATCACTGAGACGAAGAGATATTTCATAATGAACGATGCATATAATGCATCACCGGAATCGATGGCAAATTCCTTCCTGAACTTCTCCAAGAAGGCAAAGGGACACCGCAAAGTATTGGCTCTGGGAGGCATGCTGGAACTCGGCAAATTCGCTCCCGGCCTTCATGAGCTGACAGGCAAGGACTGCGCTTCATATGACTTCGACAGGGTCTTTGTAACAGGCGAGAATGCCGACGAATTCATCAAGGGCGCCCATATGGTTAACATGAAGCTCGAAATAGTAAAATGCAAGGATACCGAAGACGTGCAAAGACGCCTTGAAGACTACGTCAGAGACGATGACGCGATCCTTTTCAAGGCATCGCACAGCTTTGGTTTTGAGAAGGTCGCGAAATATTTTATCGAGAAGGGAAATGCCTGACGGATGGCAGAGAAAAAAGTGAAGTCGATCATACCTGATGTACCGCTGTACGGAACTCCCGGCAAGGCGGCAGGTTCAGGTGCGCCCACGACTCAGACTCCCGTCAAAAAGAATCCTTCGAGATTTCGTGCGCCTGCCGCAAAAAAGGCTCCCGCAAAGCCTTTTGCAGACCCCAAGACAGGCAAGATAACCGATATCGAGAGTCTTATCGAACCGCCTCCGAAGCCAGAGAGAGAAGGCATCAATGCTGCCACGATCGAACAGGCAGTAAAGTCATCCAATATCCCGATGATCCTGATGATCTTTGCTCTTATCGTCTTCGGACTTGTTATCCTCTACTCGGTATCAGGTCCTGATGCTTACGGACAGTTTAAGGATTCATCATGGTTCCTTACGAGACAGATAAGATTTACCGTTGCCGGAATAGTCGTAATGTTCATCATCTCATTTATTCCGATCGACTTCTTCAGACAGAAATGGATCGCTTTCGGCGCTTATGTATTAAGCCTCGGCCTCGCCCTTGCAACGATCGCACTCGGCGTAGGACGTGAGCACGGTGCTGCACGATGGATCAATATCGGTCCTATCCAGCTCCAGAGTTCGGAGATCATCAAAGTTGCCCTTATCGTTGCTTTTGCAGGATACCGTTCTGTAATCGCATACCTTAGAAAAGAGGGCAGGATAAGGGAGCCCAAGACAAAGACCGGTAAGATCATTGCACATACGATGATCGAATTCATCATACCAATCGGCTTATGCATCCTTGTCGACGTCGTCATCCTCCTGCAGCCCCACCTGTCATGCTTCATTATCGTTGCTGCGGTCATCTTCATGTGCGCGCTCGTATCTGAGATACCTGCCAGGTCATGGCTCTACGGCCTGATCGTTCTCCTCGCTGTCGCGATAGTCGGCGGCGCGATCGCATTTGCGGTAGTACCTGCTGCAAAGCGCGAGAGATTCATGAAGAACTACGCACACGTTTTCAAGCGAATCGCTATCTTTACCGCTGACGATGAAGAGCTCGACAACGAAGACGAGGGCCTTACAAGAGACGATACGCGTCAGGTTGATAACGCGCACAATGCTTTAGGTTCAGGCGGAATGTGGGGCGTCGGCCTCGGCAATTCCAGATCAAAATATAACTACGTATCAGAGGCCCAGAACGACTACATCTTCTCGATCTATATCGAAGAGACCGGCTTTGTCGGAGGGGTCATCCTGATGCTTATGTACCTGGTGATATTCTTTATGTGCCTTGCCGTGTGCTGGCGGGCCAAAGACGTGTTCTCAAGGACAATTGCGACCGGGTGTACGGCGCTGATATTTGTCGAAGTCCTGATGAACATCTCGGTTGAGCTGCAGGTCATTCCTGCTACGGGCGTTACGCTTCCGTTCGTAAGCTACGGCGGTACGGCGCAGGTAACGCTCCTTATCGCATACGGCCTTATCCTCTCGGTATCCAGAAGCGGAACCGTAAGACCTGAGAAGAAGAGTCTTAAGTCTCCCAAAAAGTTATTTAAGCAGGGAGCGTGAGCCTTATGGAAAGACGCTACATCATCACCGGCGGCGGAACGTCGGGCCATATAAATCCCGCGCTTGCCATAGCAGATCTTCTTAAGGAAGACGCTGCAGCGAACGGTGATACATGTAAGATCATCTTCACAGGCCGCAAAGAAGGACTTGAAGGCGAGCTGGTTCCCAAGGCAGGATATGAATTCCTTAATGTCGAATCACTCCCGATGCCGTATAAGCCTTCGGTTAAGGTGTTCAAGACCATGAGCGCTAACAGGCGCGGGAAGAAGCAGTGTCTTGCCCTGATAAACGAATTTAAGCCCGACTGTGTCATCAGCACCGGCGGATATGTCAGTGCGCCGCTTCTTATGGCTGCGAAAAAAGCCCGCATTCCGGTAATGATCCATGAAGCGAATGCTTTTCCGGGAAGAGCCAACAAACTCTTTGCCAAAGACGCTCTTGTCATGACTGGTTTCCCGGGTCAGGAAGGGATCTTCAAGAAGGCTAAGAAAGTCGTACACACGGGCAATCCCGTAAGAAGCAGCTTCTTCGGCAGGACTAAAGAAGATTCCAGGAAAGAGCTGGGCATATCCGCAGATGAGAAGCTCGTATTTACGATGGGCGGATCACTGGGTTCTGCAACACTTACGAATTTTGTTTTCGAGACCGCCAAAAAGCCTGAATTTAAGGATGTGCACTTCGTGATCTCAGTCGGCAAACATAACTCTGTTGAGATCACTCAGGAAGTAAAGGATCTTCCGAATCTTGAGATCAGGAATTATATTGACAGGCCCGATCTTTACATGTCTGCCGCTGACTGTTCGATCCTAAGGGCAGGTGCAGTCACATGCGCCGAGATAACAGCCACGGGGGCATGCGCCATCATGGTGCCTTATCCTCACGCTGCGCACGATCATCAGACATATAACGCGAGATCCCTTGCAGATAAAGGTGCAGGCATCGTGGTAAGCGACGATGACGTAAAGGCCGGAAAACTGGAGGATATCTTAAGCTCCCTTCTGAATGACCCTGAAAGGCAGGATGCTATAAGAAAGGCCGGCTTAGATCTTGCGATCAAAGACACCGGCGAAAGAATAACTGAAGCTATCAAGGCGGCGCTTGGGAATAATCCGTAAACTGATAAAATAGCATTATGGATGATAACGAGTTAGACAGATTATTCGGTGAGGTATCAGAGGCCGCGCAAAAGCCGGAGAATGAGCCTTCAAAAGACAAGGAAAAAGAGCCTTCTGACAAGGAGGCCGGTGATTCCGAGCGTGCCGAAGAAATCCTCAGAAAGAATGGTTTCATCGTAAAGCAATATAAAGAATCTTCCGAAGAAGATGATGAAGAACAGGAAGAATCATCTGAAGACGAAGAGACGGAAGACTCTGAAGATACAGAAAATACAGAGGATGCAGCTGATTCTGAAGGATCAGACGAAGAAGACGGGGAGTCCTCGGAGGACGAAGATCAGGAGGAAGATACCGAGGAAGGTTCTGCCGAAGAGTCTGATGAAGAATCTGACGAGGAAGAAGAATCTCCCTCCAAAGCAAAAAAGCCGAAGAAACCCAAAAAGAAGCCTTCCAGAAGGCTTAATAAAAAAGGCATAACGATCATATGCCTGTTTGTCCTTATCCTCGGCCTTGTGGCGCTCATCTGGTTCCTTCCTGCGTTCAGAGTAAGGAATGTTCACGTCGAGGGCAATGTCTCGCAGACTGACCAGGATATCTTAAGACAGCTCAAACTTGAATATAATTCCCACCTGATGGGCGGCGTAAGCGGCAATATCCTTGATGTCATAAGGCTCGATTACGGCAAGACCGAAGAGCGCATCAAGAGAGAGAATCCTTATATCGAAGACATCAGAGTATCCGTAAAACTTCCTTCTACGGTTGACGTTACTGTCAAGGAGCGCAGCAAGATATGTTATGTCAGGACACCTGACGGCTATGCAGCTCTGGATAAGGACGGCATCGTGTTAGAGCTCTCTTCAAACGATACAGGCAAGAGGGTAAGACCTGTCATCTGCGGGCTCAACGTAAAGTATGCAGAACTCGGAAAGCCCGTAACGATAGGCAATTCGAATGATTACAAGAAGGCGATAATAGTCCTGGGTGCGATCCTGGCTGCCGATAATGCCAGCATCGGCGACAATTATTCGATGTTCGAGAACACCCTGGAAGTAAGGATGCTGCCCAGCGGCTACATATTCCTTACGGTCTATTCTCCCTCCGGAAAGCTCATTCAGATCAAGCTCAACAGCCTCGAAAAGATAAGCGACAAAATGGCGTGGCTCCTTTATGCCTTTAATTCCGAGGCTTTAGACAAGAATAAGACCAAAGGATTCCTTGATATGACCGGCGATGACCCGACTTTAAGGGAATACTAATAATATTGCTTGCTTTCCGCCATTTAATGTTATTATAAATGTGAAGATTTCTTTACAATCACACAGTATTTACTATTGTTTGTATTGATTGAAACGGGTGTTTGGGTTAAAATTTTCAATGGTTAATAATATTTATTTAATCAAGAAATCTTTTAATTTATTTTTGGCACTATAAAGAGTACGGAGGAACAAAAGGATGTCTGACAGCAAGCACAGCTATTCAATGGACGAATCTAATGTTGCAAGCATTAAGGTAATCGGCGTAGGCGGCGGCGGAAGCAATGCCGTAAACCGCATGGTCGAGAGTGGTGTCCAGGGCGTCACGTTCATCG
>JAEFBA010000043.1 GCA_016292145.1 Saccharofermentans sp. | reverse complement strand
TAACCAAGATAAAAGCAGCCTGAATTAGATCAGGTAGAGGCATCAGGCTAGTGCCATTAAAGAGCCGATATGATACTATTCATTTCGGAGATTTAAAAATATCAGTCACAAGCTGGTAAATAGCCATTATACCGAATACCAGAAAAGGAGGTCTTAGAGCTTTATGACACCGACATTTCCGCTTCTCGAGAATTACTTAAGCTATATGGAAGCTGCTCTCGGCCGTTCGGAAAACACAGTCAAGGAATACCGCTATGACCTCATTCTTTTCGCAAGGTTCTTAAAGCTCGACAGAGGGCTTGTCCCACAGGACACACCGTTAGAAGAGATCGACATCTCCGATATCGATGCAAAGATCTTAAACAAGGTAACAACTGACGATCTTCTCGCCTTCGTTATCTGGCTTTCCCGTTCGCGAAAACAGTCCAACTCCGCAAGAGCAAGACATATTGCTTCCCTGAAGAGCTTCTTCAAATACCTTCATTCGAAGAAAAGACTCATAGACAGCAATCCGGCATATGACATCGAGACGCCCAAGATCGGCAAGCGAATGCCCAAATATCTTACTCTCGAGCAGAGCCAGCAGCTCCTTAAGGCTGCTTACGATTCGCCCAAGGAATCCAATGAGCGCGACTACTGCATGCTCACATTGTTCCTTAACTGCGGCATGCGATTATCTGAGCTCCGCGGCATCAACATCAACGACATTCACGGCACTACATTGACCGTTATCGGTAAAGGCAACAAGGAGCGCACGATCTATCTTAACGACGCCTGCCTTGAGGCCATAAATGACTGGATGGACAAGAGAGCAACACTGAAGATCAAGCCTTCTGCAGAGAAAGCCCTGTTCGTGTCCAAACGCGGAACAAGGATCTCAGATGACATGATCCAGATAACGATAAAGCGCCTTCTTGAAGAGGCAGGGATCGACACAAGGATTTATTCCGTGCATAAGCTCAGACACACGGCAGCTACGCTTATGTATAAGTACGGCAAAGTCGATATAAGAAATCTTCAGCTGATCTTAGGACACCAGAGCGTCTCCACTACCCAGATCTATACGCATGTTGACGACGAGGCATTGCACCGCGCTATCGAGAGCAATCCTCTGGCTAACTTTGATCCTGAGAAGAAATAGCCGGCAGATATCACTTTTCAGGCTGTGAATTATCTTCCTGATACTTTTTGTAGGCTTCGTCTATCTGAGGCTTAAACGCATCGTAATCTTCCCAGCGGAATGGGAAACCATAGAGTTCTGCACCAAGCTTATCCTTTGCGAAGGCCCTGACATCTTCAAGGAATGAACCTTCAAAATAATCCTTTACAAAGCCGCGGGCATTTTTCGCGACCTCATCTTCCATGAAAAATCCGTCGTCCTTGATAAATTCAGTGGGCAGCACTTCCCTCTTCCTGATCTTCGCGATCTGCGCTTTTGCTTCCTCCGCTTCATCTTCATCGTATTCTTTGGACGGACGGTAAAAGCCGTTCTCGATTACCCACATCAGAAGATAAGCAAAGTCGCCGCAGGTATACTGCCAGATCATATCCTCGTCTTCTCCGGTAAGCTTTCCTGCCTTTTTCCCATGCTGCTCACAATAAAGCCTGCGTGCTGTCTCATAGCTCTCACCGTCATTTCTGTAGAGCGAACCTGCGAAAACAGTTTCTACAGGAGACTGGGAGATGCCTTCTTTCTCCTTTTTCTTCCAGAACAGGATCTTCTTTATCATCTTTACAAATAAGAACTCGCAAAGGCCGCCCAAAGCGACAAGGATCACGCCGCCGATAATTGAACCTGTCATAAAGCCTGCAAGCGACAGGAAGAAAAACATAAGCGCCAGGATCTGGGTCAGAACCGAAGCCATTATAAACCCTGAAATATTAGGAATATCGTCAACCTTATTGTCCATATGCCACCCCATAAAAACAGCCTGCTTCGTTGAAGAAGCAGGCTCATCAACAACGTTTTATCCGATAAAATTCGTCCACAGATGTTCTTCCTGCTTGGGAAGTCCTAGCTTCTCCTTGCCAAGAGCAATGCTTTCCATGAGGAAGACCATGTTGCGGGCAAGAGCTCTCATCGTCTGCTTTCCTTCTTCATCCTGATCAGCTTCGCCCGGAGCGCCGCCGTGGATATTATTCCAGTACTGGCTTGTAGCAACAGCCATATTGGATATCGTAAAGAACTTATTCAATTCATCGAAAGTAGCCGTGCAGCCTGAACGCCTTGCGCACACGACGCTCGCGCCGACCTTCATGCGCTTATCGAAATGCGAACTGTAGAATACTCTCTGAAGCGCTGAGACAAGCGTGCCGTTGGCGCAGCCATAGTAAACGGGAGAGCCGACAACGATGCCGTCAGCCTTTTCGAACTTGTCGGAGATCTCATTTACGACGTCATCGAAAACACACTTGCCGGTATTGCCGCAAGTACCGCAGGCAATGCAGCCCCTTACATCTTTCTTTCCAAGATCGATGCACTCGTATTCAACATCAAGTTCATCGAAGATCTTCTGCATCTCGCGAAAACCTACGGCGATATTGCCGTTCTGTCTGGGGCTTCCGTTGAGCATTAAAACCTTAAAACGCTTATCCATAACAGGCCTCATCAAATATAATAAACGTAATTATCTTTTCTCGGTGCGGGATCGCCCAAAGGTGCTGCTGCATAACCTAATGCGCAGTGACCGATGCCCTCATACTCATCTGTGATGCCGAGCTTCGCAAGGATTTCCTTGCCGATCTCAGACTCGAATTCTTCCTTTGCCCTGTGGATCCAGATGCTGTCAACGCCAAGGCTTCTTGCAGCATTCATGAGATTGCCCATAACGAGAGAACCGTCGTAGATATAAGTAACGACATCCTTCTTCGCAAGTACGATAAGGATCACGGGAGCGCCATAGAAAGGATCTGTTCCTTCAGGCATACCTGCGATCTTTGCGTTAGCGGCAGACAGTGCGTCACGTGTAGCTTTGTCTGTAACAGCAATGATTATAGGGCTCTGTCTTCCCATTCCTGTTGCGGCATATGTACCTGCTTCAAGGATAGCCTTTAAGTCTTCCTCTTTAACCATGTCAGGCTTAAAGTTCCTGCAGCTTCTTCTTGTCTCTAACACTTTCAATGTCTCGTTCATATCATTACCTCATCAATATCCGATCTGTTCCAATATCTTATCAAGCAGCTCTGCATTCTTGATGGAGAATTCAGGCGTGATGTGCTGTGTCTCGCCCTTTTCGATACATCTGCCGAGCTGCTCTACTTCAAGCATGTAATTCTGCGGAACATTGATCGACGGATTATAGACCTTGTTTCCGGAAGTAACTGTATAAGTTATTCTTCCTTCCTGGTTATACTCGACGTCGGATACGATCGTGCCCTTCGAACCGTGAACATAAAGGATGTCTTTTCTTCTGTCAGAGCCCGGATCGAAGATCATGCCGACATTGAATACTGCCCTTGCACCGTTTTCAAACTTCAGGATAACTGAAGCCAGTACATCTGCACCCTTATCGTTGAATTCAGCCTTTGCCACAACGAGATCTGGATCGGAATCAATGAGCGACAAGATCATGGTCGTGCAATAGCACCCCAGGTCATATACAGCGCCGCCGCCAAGCTCTTTATACATTCTGATATCTTCGACGTAATACTGTGTGAAGAATGCAGTGTCGACGAACTCAACGTCACCGATGATCCCGCTCCGGATATCTTCCTTCAAAGACTTGATATACGGGCTGTGAAGATATGCATATGCCTCCATGAGGATTACGTTATTCTCTTTTGCAACAGCGAACATCTCTCTAGCATCAGCCGCAGTCAAAGCCAAAGGCTTCTCGCACAGAACGTGCTTTCCCGCCTTAAGAGCCTTGATAACCCATTCTTTGTGAAGATTATTCGGAAGCGGTATATAAACAGCCTGTACTTCAGGATCTTCCAAAAGCTTGTCGTATCCGACATAAGCTTTCTCGAAACCGAATTCATCCTTATAGCTGTTAACCTTTGCTTCGTTTCTTCCGGCAATGGCATAAAGCTCACAGTTCTCAGCCATTTTCATGCCCGGGATAGTACATCCTCTTGCGATATTCGCTGTACCCAGAACGCCCCATTTTACTGACATAAAGGAATCCTCCTTTCAGGAATTACAGGTCACTTACATGCTTGCCTTATAGATATCGTACATTGCCTGCTCATCAAGGACCTTAGCAGAACCCATCTCACCGCCTACGCCGACAGCGCACTTGTGAGCCATTTCCTTAAGTTCCTCCTCTGTGGGATTTACACCGAGTTCACGGAGATTTGTAGGCATGTTGATCGATCTGTAAAAGTCTTCCATAGCCTCAATACCCTTAAGTGCGATCTCCTCATCGGTGCCTTCTTCTGCAACACCCATAACATTGATCGCATACTTCTTAAAGCGCGGCAGACAATTCTTATATACGTATCTTGCCCATGTGCCCCAGATGGCTGCAAGACCTGCGCCGTGTGCAACATCGTAAAGACCGCCGAGCTCATGCTCAAGCTTATGCGTCATCCAGTCTCCGCCGTCGTTGCCGCAGCCTGTAAGGCCGTTATGAGCAAGGCTTCCTGCCCACATGACTTCTGCTCGCGCATCGTAATTCTGAGGATCGTCACGGAGGATAACCGCATTCTTCTTAACCGTGCGGAGAAGTCCTTCTGCAAGAGCATCTGTGATCTCCATGTTGCCGCCGTTCGTGAAATATCTTTCCATCGTATGCATCATGATATCTGTGCATCCGCAAGCTGTCTGATAATCAGGAAGCGTCATGGTAAGCTCAGGATTCATGATCGCAAACTTTGCTCTTGAATAATCGCTGCTGTAGCCTCTCTTAACAAGGCCTTCTTCCTTTGTGATAACGGAAGAATCGCTCATCTCGCTTCCTGTAGCTGCGATGGTAAGGATAACGCCCAAAGGAAGGCATCCTTCAGCCTGACGCTTATAATCGTAGAAGTCCCATACATCACCGTCGTTAGCTACGCCGTAACCTATTGCCTTAGCTGAATCGATAGCGCTTCCGCCGCCTACTGCGAGAAGAAAATCAACGCCTTCTTTTTTGCAGAGTTCGATGCCTTCATATACCAATCCCAAATGAGGATTCGGAACCGCACCGCCCAAAGTAACATAACTGATTCCTGCTTCTTCAAGCTTATCTGTTACACGCTTGAGAAGACCGGAACGGACAACGCTTCCGCCGCCATAATGGATAAGGATCTTAGTACCGCCAAACTCCTTGATAAGGTCTGCGACCTGAGATTCCGTGTTCTTGCCAAAAACAACTTTTGTAGGGGTGAAATACTTAAAATCGAACATGAAAACATTCTCCTTTCCTATATAGCCGGCAGCTTTAATAATCCTATGATACACGCAGTGAAATAACCTGAAATACTATATTTCGGGTCTATTTTATCGCATTTAATTTCAAGAATTCTTGAGGAGTTATATATCAATTGTTGAACAAAATGGTGTTCTTCTTAAACCACTCGCCGATAGACAGCTTCATTACAAAGAAATTCGCGAAAGTCAGAAGATAAACAGATCCGAAGAAGATCAGCATTATGATGAAATCTCTGAGATACTCCGTCAGGCTGACAACGCCATCCTCAACAAGATAAGGAACTTCCGCAAATGCCTGGGCGAAAGTCGCACCCGGGATCCAGTCTATAAGATTGATTGTCCAGACAAGCCTGTCACCTAACAGCATTGCGATAAGTGTTAAGACAAAGGTTACGATGATGCCGATAAAACAGATCCTCTCTCTGGCAAATATCTCATACATCAGGACCTGCAGGAATGAAGCAACGAAAACTGCCGGAATAAAGAATATCCAGTTGTTTGTTATGCCTGCTACAACGAACAGGAACAACGATACTAATGTTGCGATAACAGCACCCAGTATTCCCCATCCCATTCTCGGAGATTTAAGATAAAACTCCTTTGGTTCGTCCGGATCATCTTTGACGGTATCGCTGTAATACTCACCGTGAAGCGTGCTTACAGCGCCTGACACTGAGATCGGAGATGTAGATGATTTATAACCTAATGAATTAAGTGCATTCGAAAAAGCCAGGATATCCTGGGCAATGTTAAATGCATCACCATCAAGGAGATTCTCATGAGGAATATAAAGATCTATCTTTTCATCTTCAAGAATATAGTCCGCAAAGCAGCTCGTCTTTTCGAAAGCACTTTGGACATGATCCTTCATCGGGTAATCGCCGAAGAGATAAGCCTTCGTATGAACCCTGAGACTGACATCGGGTGTAAAAGAAATCCGGAACGTGAGATTACCAAGATCACCATTGATCTCATTGCCAGTGATCTTCAGTTCGAGATTCGAGTTCAGTTCAAGTAAGAATGCATACTTGTCCACTTTTACACCCCCTCTGATTAATTTGTAATATCAGCCGCTCGTAGCAGAGATACCCGGAACTGTTGTTTCAGCGAGCTGCGGCGCAGGCTGACCGTTAGTTGTCGTAGTCTCCTCCTGACTTTCTGTTGAAGATTCGGTTGCCTGTGTCGGAGTTGTAGGCACAGGCATAAATCCTTCTTCTGCAGACTTGTTTGTCTGTATCCTGAAAGGATAGAAAGAAAGAGCGTTATTAAACTGATCCTGGATCGTTGCTGATTCGAAGATACTCTTATCGTTTATGAGCTCCGAATTCCTGTAAGGAAGAGTTACGGCTGCATAACTTACGATCCAGATAACAACTGCAAGGATGATCACTTCAAGGATCAGGAGCGGAGTAATCTGGAAAAGATCGTTAAGCTTACGGATCTGCTTAGGGCGTCTTACCGCCTTATTCTTTACATCGGTATTGATGAACTCCATTGCTCTGAAGCTCTTTGAATCGATCTTTGAGAGGATCTTCTCGAGCATAGAGTTCCTTGTATACTCGTCAAGAAGCCTGTCTTCGAACGTCATGTCTTGAGGAAGCGGATACTGTGCAACGATGTTCTTGGCATTCGCAAGAAGGATATCGCCAAACTCATAGATGACCCTGTCCCCTGCCACGTTATTACGCTTGGAATAGATATCCAGATAAGACTTGATGATGGCATTCTCACATCTGGTAGCTTCCTTGGTAATACTGAAGCATGAAGAATAGACCATGACTACAGTAGACATATAGAAATCGCGGATATTCTCGCGTGTTAACTTCTGATTCCAGAGTTCATCAGACATTTTGATTACCTCCTTCATTTCCTTCGCCGTTCAAAAAAGCAAGCGGATCAACAGGTCCCTGATTCATCGGCGCATCGTAAGGCGCAGGGCCTCCTCCCGCATACGGATCACCTGATTCATAACCGCCCTGCGGCATCTGGGGAGCAGGCTCACTGTACTGTGCCTGATACTGCGGCTGCTGATACTGAGTCTGCTGATACTGAGGATTTACAGGCTGCTGGTATTGCTGCGGCTGTTGCGGCTGATAAGGCTGCTGGTACTGCTGCTGATACTGCTGCTGGTACTGCTGTTGATACTGCTGTTGATACTGCGGCTGGTACTCCTGCTGATACGGCTGTTCAACAGGTGCCTGAGGCATAGGTTCGCCAAACGGCGATGAAGGTTCAGCATACTGTGCTTCAGGAGCGTAAGCTGCACCGGAAGGATCCATCGCTACAGTTCCGTCAGGCATTACCGCACCTGCAGGAGCCTGCGCGTTAACGGGAGCCTGAGGGCCGCGAGAACGGCCTGCCTGCTTCTGTACGGGCTTTTCCTGATTCTTTTTCTGAGGTTTTAACGAGAGGTCTCTCTCATCGATCATGCCGGAGAATGAAGAAAGAGGATAAAGGAACGCAAGGATCGCAACGATCAAAGTGAAAATAAGGAATGTGATCCTTACGTTGTTTACCATGAATGCGACCATTATGACAGGCAGGAAAATACCTGCACCGAAATATACCGTATATTCTGCAAGCTTTCTCAAGTTGGCTCTTACGTTGCCGTTGCAGATAAGATACAGAACATAGATGTAATAATAGTCATGGATTCCCAAAGCGATTCCCAGGAACGCGCTTGTGACAACAAGTGTCTTTGCAGAAGGCATTATCGCGAAAGCAAGAAGTCCTAAAACCGTCGAAGCAGCCTGGATCAAAACTCTTGTACGTGAAGTAAGCATATGCGCAAGTCTGTTCTTTGCAAAACCGCAGACAAAGCATGCCATGAATCCGCATACCAGGAAATAGAACGATGTTGTAGGAAGTGAGATTCCGACACTGTCAAGATAGTTCGGTACGAACATGAGCATGAATGCAATCGCTATACCGAGCATCAGGAAAGAAGAATTAAGGAATCTCGCGATCCTGGAATCAGCGAAAACAGAGAGGTATCCGCTGAGTGACAGAGGCGCTTCTCTTACCTGCGTGTTGTTCTGCATAAAGTAGATCATGCCGATCGATGTAAGAACCAAAGCAGCGCCGCTGATGATCGTTACGATGAATAATCCGAATCTCTCATAGCAGATACCGGCAATGACCGCACCTACTGCAACACCGAGGAAATAGGATGCAGACTGGACATTGTGGATGACTCTGTCGTTATAGTCCTTGTAGCCTAATCTTCCGGCATTGATCCTGTAGTCTCTTAAATAATCGAAAGACATGCCGAAGCAGAATCCGATAGGAAGAGCCAGAACGGTCGTAAGATACGGGAAGCTAATGACACCTGCAATGAGCGCTAAGAAATAACCTACACATGTAACCGCAACAAGTGCGATCCTGCTCGTAAGCTTCATCTTGATGCTGTTACGGAGCTCTGAGAAACCTACATAACCCCATACAAATAAGATCAGAGTTACGCAGATAAATGCCTGGATGGCAGGTTTGGGGAAACCGGAAAGTTGTTCTTTAAAATAATCCGCAAACGTCACCGGCATCATGATGGAACCGAAAGCCGTGAAGAAAGACAGGAATCTGTTTGCATTCTCGCCATACATAACGAGAACAGGAGCATTTCCTGAGATTCCTCTGGATACTGTCGAGATAAGAAGGTTCAGTTCGAAGACGATGATACCCATGGAGATAGCGATCGAAATGATCGTGAATATCCATGAAAGGCTCATTCCGTTTACCGAGCTGTCGAAATCGGAACGGGGCATCATGATCTCAAGGACACCTGCGACCGTATTCTCTGATGAGATGATCGGAGCAATCGCACAGACATATGCCGTACCGCTGTCATTCCTTGATGTGAAAGAAGCCTGTAAGAGACTGAAGCAGTCGATATACTGGTTGCCTGCGCCTGTCAGATAATACTGTTCGACGTGACCTGTTGCAGTGGAAGAATAAAGTCTTAAGAAAGAGTCTCCTGCCATCGTGTAGATGTTTACGATGTACTGCTTGTCGTCGCCGTACTTATAGATAGGCAGCATGTAATTCATGCCTTCCCTGACATCCGTATAAGAGAGTGCTGCCGCAGAAGATACGGCGCACTTTTCCATCATGTCAGCACGCTCGCTCTTAAGAGCTTTCATGTATGTTTTCGAGAGCTGCGTAGCCATTACAAGGAGTACAACGAGAATGATCGTAAAGCAGTAACCGATAGTGGAAGAAATAAGTCTTCTGTCACGGCTCTGGGCAGTCTCTGTGCTTGTCTTCTCTCCCCTGCCTCTGAAGATCCTGATGAGGACTTCCTGAACGGCAAAGAGAAGCACGCCTGCGAGAACAGCGATTATGCATGCAGTAAGGATCCTCTGCTCAAGCTTGTCTCCGATATCATAAAGTTCACCGAATGTGCACTTATATTCAAATACTCCGACGCAGATGCCTGTGCTGTCTGTGATCGGAACGATAACGCTCTCATAATTCTTTCCAACAAGAACCGTGCTCTTGGAAGTGTTTCCGAGCCATTCGGAAATATCTCTTCCTGCAACGGCGAACTCAGCCGGATCATTAACTCCGCGGCTCAAAAGAAGTGATAACTGACCGTTGCTGTAAGCGAAAAGTCCGTAGCCTTCAGCAGACAGATTCTCCTTTGTCGTATCAACGAGCATAAGGTCTAAGATCGCGCTGTACTTAGCCGGCGCATTAACTGTGTTTGATGTCAGGTCATCACCGTCGATACTCATTCTGACAATGTCAGATACCTGATGCATCTTGTTGTCGGATATCATCTTGAATTCGTTCTCGAACTGGAGTCTCATGTGATGAACAGCAAAAGACACGGCAGCAATAGCTACGACGAACGAAACGATTATCAATATGCAGATACGAACTATTCTACCCGTAACGTCATTACGCTCAGCGGTACGTTCATTCTGAAGATTAGCCATTTGAAAGAAGCCTCCATATTAGCCTAAAAATCCGCATACATTATACACAAAATAAATTAAAACAAAAAATATAAATAAAAGGCATGTATATGGCATTTGCGTTTCAGAAGATCTTTGCGTTCTTCTTTTCCGAATGAAGCGAAAAATAAAAAAGGTTACCTCGGATGAGATAACCTTCTTCTAACTGGTTGCGGAGGCGGGACTCGAACCACACGACCTCCGGGTTATGAGCCCGGCAAGCTACCAACTGCTCCACTCCGCGATGTCAATCGCTTTGCACTTAATAAAGGAATAAATGGTGCTCGTGACCGGACTTGAACCGGTACGGATTTTACTCCGACGGATTTTAAGTCCGTTGCGTCTGCCAATTCCGCCACACGAGCCTATCCGTAAGTGCTGAATGATATTATCATCATGCCTCTCTAAAGTCAAGACAAGAATCTTTTATCTATACCCGAAATGACAGGAAACCGTAACATAACTATATTGATTGAAAATCGAAGAGCGTTACAATTGTATATATTAATATAAAAAGGAGATTAGACTTATGCCTAACGATCCTGAAGATTTTAACAAGATTAACGGAATCAACGATCCTGATAACAAGGATGACATTATTGATTCCTCTTTCGGTGTGCGTTTTAAACCCGGCGACAAAACGGAATCTATAGCAGACAAGCTTAAAGAGACCAAAGAGAATATCGAGAAGAAAACACCTGAAGCTGCTCCTGCAGGAACCAGCAGATTTGATCCTTCTTCTTCTGACGGTTTCAAAGACAGTTTTAAAGATGAATTTGATAATTTCGAATTTGATTCTTCTATATCAGCATTCAAACCTTTCAATGCACCTCCGCAGTCAGAGACGCCTAAGTCTGCACCAATGTCCGAGGCATTAAAGCCGAAGCAGACTTCCAACGAACCTGTATTCCCGAAGGATGGCGGAACATTCGACAAGCCTGCATTTACTGCTAAGGCACCCGAACCGCCGAAGGAAGCTCTTCCAAAGTTCAACGAGTTCGACAGCAAGCCTAATACGGCAAAGCCTGCCAACGATAAATTCTTTAATTCCGGCAACGGTCTTGATTTCGCTACATCCGAACACGATAAGAAGACCAGTCCTTTTGCCAATGCAGAGAAACCCGAGCAGCCCAAGCCTGCTAATATCGATATTCCTAAGACGGAGCAGCCTGCAGCAGCTCCTGCAAAGCCTGTAAGTCCTTTTGCAAGCTCTGCACCGGCTTCTGAAGCACAGCCCGCACAGAAATCTCCTGAAGCACCTAAGGGTCAGCCTGCAGGATACAGACCCCACCCTTCTGCTTCAATGACAAATCTCTTTACAACACCTACACAGGCAACAATGAATGCGGAGAAGGCATTTGCAGAATTCCTGGATGATGACTTTAAGCCCGCAGCACAGGCTCCCATCAGTCCTTTTAAGTCTGTTGCTCAGAAAGCACCCGCTGCACCTGCTCCCGCACCTGCTCCGGCAGCTGCACCTGCTAAACCGGCAGAACCCGCTAAGCCTGCAGCACCTGTTGCTCCCGCTAAGCCCGTTGAGCCTGCAAGACCTGTAGTACCCGTTGCACCCGCTAAGCCTGTTGAACCTGCAAGACCTGCAGCACCTGCAGCACCCGCTAAGCCCGTTGAAACAGCAAGACCTGCAGCACCCGTTGCACCCGCTAAGCCTGTTGAACCTGCAAGACCTGCAGCACCTGTTGCACCCGTTAAGCCCGTTGAACCTGCAAGACCTGCAGCACCTGTTAAGCCTGTTGAACCCGCTAAGCCCGTTGAACCGGCTAAGGCAGCAGCAGTTACCGGCGCAGCCGTTACAGCAGCTGCAGCAACAGCAGCAGCAACCGCAGCAAAAGCACCCAAGGCAGTTGAAACAGTTAAAGCTCCCGCAGAGACCGCTCAGCCTCAGAGACCTGCAGCTACTGCACCTAAGGCAGAAGCACCTGCACCTAAGGCAGAACCTCAGGCTCCTGCTCAGAGACCCGGTGCATCTAACAGCAAACCTGCACCTGCACCAGGACCTCAGACCGCACAGAACGCGCCCTATTCACCTTTCGAGGCCAAGAGCAAACAGCCTGTTGCTGCAACACGAGGCGTATCTGCTGCATCTCATCAGGACAAGAGCATCTCTCCTGTAACTACAGTTAAGAAGACAAAGAAGAAAATGAAGGAGCCCAAGTCTGCCAAGGATCCGGGCCTTGCTGGTCTCATTACATTCCTTGTAATCATCGTTCTTGCCATCGGTATTCTGTGGGTATTAGATAACACATCCGGAATCAGAGCATTCTTCGGTAAGAAGACAATCGAGACGATTCCTACGGTTTCAACTGTAGCTACAACCGAAAATCCCGTTGATACTTCATCCGAAGCAACAACGGTTACCGAAGCTACTACAACCACTACAGAAGCAACCACAGAAGCCACAACAACGACTACTGAAGCTACTACTACAACAACAGAAGCTACGACAACTACCACCGAAGCTACTACAACTACAACTGAAGCAACCACCACAACAACGGAAACTACAACGGTTGCAGTTGATACAGCTGAGACAGCCGAAGGTTCTTGTGTAACAGCCATCAACACCAAGCTCACAAAGTTCAAGACAATGGACAATGGCTTCAAGTTCACGATGGAATTGACCAACACAAGCAACACTACATGCAGTCTTCCTAAGTCCCTCAATTACCTTGATATTAAGTTCTTCTGTAACTCAACCATTACCGAAGTAACATCCGAATGCTTCACATTCAGCGCCAAGAAAGACGGCGTATCATTCAGAGGAACACCTAAGGAAGTTACGATCAAGGGTCGTGCAACATATTCCTTCACAGTCTATGTTTACACCAAGGCGAACGTATCCTCCTATGGCTACAAGACAGCGTACTTCGACTGGAAGAAGAAATAATCAAATCAACAATTCGAATCAAAAAGCTGCCTCAATCGGGGCAGCTTTTTTTGTGTGCAAGGCAACAAATCCTTAACTTTGCAGTTCACAACCGCCATATAAAACTAAGGGCCGCCTCTAAACAGAGACAGCCCTGATGATCTTATTTAGTTCCGGTTTATTTTTCTTCCGGCTTCTTGATCGTATCGAAGACGAACTTTCCTCTTCTGAAATCGATCTTAAGTGAAGCAACATTCTTCAAAGCGCCTGAAATGAACATCTCTGAAAGCGGATCTTCGATGTTGGATCTGATAGCCTTACGCAAAGGTCTTGCGCCGTACTTCTCGTCATAGCCGAGCTCTGCAAGCCTGTCGCCCGCTGCCTTTGTCATAGAGCCCTTGATGTTCTTCTCGTCGAGGGACGCGAAAACATCCTTGATCATGATGTTAACGATCTTACGGATCTCCTCAGGCTTTAAGGACTTGAAGATAATGGTCTCATCCACACGGTTTAAGAACTCTGGACGGAATATCTCCTTCAAAGCGCTCTGAACGTGCTGTTCAAGTGCCTCGTGCGTATCATTGAAGAAACCGATCGTATTAGCCTTTGCAGAGCTTCCTGCATTGGAAGTCATAATGATGATGCAGTTCTCAAAGTTAACGTGCAGACCGTGGCTGTCAGTAAGGACACCGTCATCTAACATCTGCAGGAGAAGATTGAATACATCGTGGTGCGCCTTTTCGATCTCATCAAAAAGGATTACCGAGTAAGGCTTTCTTCTTACCTGTTCAGTAAGCTGTCCGGCATCGTCGAATCCTACATAACCCGGAGGCGATCCGATGAGCTTGGATACAGAATGAGCTTCCATGTACTCAGACATGTCGACTCTGATCAATGCGTCTTCCGTATCGAACATAGCCTCAGCCAGTGCCTTAACAAGCTCCGTCTTACCTACACCTGTAGGTCCTACGAATATAAACGAAGTAGGCTTGTGCTTCTTTGTAAAACCTGCCCTGTTACGTCTTACGGCGCTTGCAACGGCGTGTACAGCCTCTTCCTGGCCGATAACGCGCTCGTGGAGCTTCTTCTCGAGATTTGCAAGCTTCTCCGTCTCAGTCTCTGAAATAGACTTGAGCGGAATGCCTGTCCACATCTCAACTACTCTGGCGATATCCTCGATCTGGATAGGATCAGGTGCGATGGCATCTTCAAGAGCATTGACCTCATTCTGAAGCTTATCAACAGAAGCCTTAAGCTCAGCGACCTTCTCATACTCACCTTCACGCTCTTCAGGTGAAGAATTCTCCATGGAATCGATCATCTTCTGATGCTCTGCCTTGGCCTGCTCAAGAGCCTTCTTGGTGTTAGCCAGCTTAACGAGCTTTACGTTCTTAAGGTTTGCAGCAGAACCTGCCTCATCGATAAGGTCTATGGCCTTATCCGGAAGATATCTGTCGGTGATATATCTTTTCGAAGCCTTTACAGCAAATTCGATTACCTCGTCAGAATATGTGACGTTGTGATGCTTCTCATAATAGTCCTTAATGCCCTTCAGGATCTCAATAGACATCTCGACTGATGGTTCGTCGAGCATTACCTTCTGGAAACGCCTCTCAAGAGCGGAATCCTTCTCGATCCTCTTATACTCAGCGGTCGTAGTGGAACCTAAGATCCTGAGTTCGCCTCTGGCGAGAGCAGGCTTTAAGATGTTCGCAGCATTCGTGGAACCTTCTGCATCACCTGCGCCGATGATCGTATGGAGCTCATCGATAACAAGGATTATGTTCTCAGCTTTGATGGCTTCATTGATAACGCCCTTGATACGGCTCTCGAACTGGCCTCTGAACTGAGTGCCAGCAACCATTGCAGGAAGGTCAAGCTGCCATACCTGCATATTAAGGAGCTTCTCAGGAACGGATCCCTCAACGATCTTGACTGCGAGGCCCTGTGCTACGGCAGTCTTACCGACACCGGGCGCACCGATCAGAACAGGATTGTTCTTTGAACGCCTGTTAAGGATCTGAACAACACGGTCGATCTCGGCATCACGGCCGATGATACGGTCGATCTTGCCCTCGGCTGCACGCTCGGTAAGGTTGGTACCAAACTCGTTGAGATACTTAAGACGGGGCTTGCCTCTGCCCTTTCTGGCATCCCTGGTTCCCTTCCCGTCATCATCTTCTGCCTGGCTGCCGGGTCTCTTGCCGAAAAGCGAATCAAAGATAGAAGGCATCTCCTTCTTCTTGCCGTCATCGGACTTGTCGTCAGTCTTGTCTTCAGGGTCCGTAATTCCTACAGGTGTTGAATCCTCGTCGAATTCATAACCTTCTTCATCATCTTCAAAAGGCTCACCGAAGCCGTCGCCGGATGCAAGAGACTTCAAGAACTCTGTCGGGTCAGCCGAAAAGCCGCTCTGACTTGCGAGTTCTTCTAATCTGTCGCTCATCTCGTCGATGTTGTCTGCGTTGATGCCTGTTGCCTTGAACATATCGGTTACACCTGATATGCCTGATTCATAGGCGCATTTTAAACAAAAACCTTCGTCGATCCTCGCGCCGTTCTCATAGCGGCTGGTAAAGACGATAGCATGTCTCTTCTTACAAATACTACAAAGTGCCATTACTCTTCTCCGTTATCCTCTTCCCTTATCCTGCGTCTTACCTTAGGTCCGGTAAGAATGTCGTATTGTTCTTCTTCGAGCCTTGCAGTGTCGATAAATGACGAAATATCCTTATACTGACCATTCTTCTTCGCCTTCTCAAGCAGAGGCTTCAAGAACTGTCCCGTGTAAGAAGACTTGCACTTCGCTATCTCTTCGGGCGTGCCCGTGACGACTACTTCGCCGCCTCCGTCACCGCTCTCGGGACCTAAGTCAATTATGTGATCTGCCGTCTTTATGACATCCAGATTGTGCTCGATTACGACCACAGTGTTCTTATTTTCTGTTAGGCGTTCTAAAATGTCAACCAATTTATGAACGTCCGCAACATGCAAACCCGTAGTGGGTTCATCTAATACATATATCGTTTTTCCGGTCGATCTTCTCGACAATTCCGAGGCAAGTTTGATTCTTTGTGCCTCACCGCCCGAGAGAGTCGTCGAAGGCTGACCGAGCTTGATGTAGCCCAGACCGACATCCTGCAGTGTCCTGACCTTCTTATAGATCGTCGGATGATTCTTAAAGAAATCCACGGCCTCATCGACGCTCATGTCGAGGACATCGGATATATTCTTTCCGTTATATCTGACTTCAAGGGTCTCTCTGTTATATCTCTTGCCCTTACATACGTCACAAGTAACGTAGATATCAGGAAGGAAATGCATCTCGATCTTATTTACACCGTCGCCCGCGCATGCTTCGCAGCGTCCGCCCTTAGTGTTGAACGAGAACCTTCCCGCCTTGTAGCCCCTCTGCTTGGCATCGGGTGTCTCAGCGTAGAGCTTGCGGATGAGATCGAAAAGTCCGATATATGTTGCAGGATTACTCCTTGGAGTCCTTCCTATCGGGCTCTGGTCGATGCAGATGATCTTATCGAGATTGGAATAACCAGTAATGCGGTCACACTTCACTCTCCTCTTCCTGGAGCCGTTGAGCTCATGTTCGAGATAAGGGACCAGCGTCGAATTGATAAGAGATGACTTGCCTGAGCCTGATACGCCCGTAACGACCGTGAAAAGCCCGATCGGGATATCGACATCGATATTCTTAAGGTTGTTTATGCAGGCACCCTTGATCTTGAGCATCTTCTTGTCGTCGATCTTACGCCTGTTCATAGGAACAGGTATGAATTTCTTGCCTGAAAGATACTGGCCGGTTATGGAACCTTCGACACTAATGATGTCATCGATCGAACCCTGTGCAACAATCCTGCCTCCGAACGAACCCGCGCCCGGACCGATGTCGACGATATGGTCTGCAGCTCTCATGGTATCCTCGTCGTGCTCTACAACAAGAATGGAGTTGCCTAAGTCTCTGAGCTTAAAAAGCGTCTTAATGAGCTTGTCGTTGTCTCTCTGATGCAGACCTATGGAAGGCTCGTCAAGGACGTACAGAACGCCCTGCAGACCCGCACCGATCTGTGTGGCAAGTCTTATTCTCTGTGCCTCACCGCCTGAGAGCGTTGCAGAAGATCTGGACAGCGTCATATAGTCTAATCCGACATCGTTTAAGAACTCAAGTCTCGCCTTGACTTCCCTTAAGATCGGAGCTGCGATCTCCGCATTCTTTCCCTTCAGTGACAGATCAGCAAAGAACTGTCTCATGTCCTTTACGGACATATCTGTAAGTTCAGAGATATTAAGACCTCCGAGCTTTACGGATAAGCTGTTCTTGTTAAGTCTCGCGCCGTTACATACCGGGCATACGTCGATACTCATGTATCGCTCATAGGAAGCCTTCATCTCTTCGCTGCCTGACTCTCTCCAGCGTCTCATGACGCTCGGAACAACGCCTTCCCAGTCGGAGTAGTAATCACCGCTTCTGGGGTATATAGAGTTCCTTGTATCGACCTTGAGCATCTCGCCGCCGTTGCCGTAAAGGATAATGTTCTTAACATTCTCAGGCAGCTTATAGTAAGGCATATCCAAAGAGAATTTATACCTCTTCGCAAGCGCTTCGATAAAGCATCTTCCCCAGCTCTTGGGATCGTCGAAATTCCATCCTGCTGTCCTTACCGCACCTTCATTGATAGAAAGCTTCGGATTGGTAATGCAGAGCTCGGGATCTACTGCCGTGAGCGTACCGATACCTGAGCAGTTGGGACATGCGCCCTCAGGGCTGTTAAATGAGAAGCTTCTTGTATTTATCTCACCAAAGGATATTCCGCAGTCAGGACATGCCAGATGCTGCGAGAAGAATTCCTCGCTCGATTCATAGGTCTTCTCACCGTCCTTGCCGACCGTTGCAGTCTGGAGCTCTACCTGCAGAAGACCGTCAGCGAGCTTTAAGGCCGTCTCGCATGAATCGTAAAGTCTTGTGGTATTAGCTTCCTTTATAACGAGTCTGTCGACGATGACTTCGATCGTGTGCTTATTGTTCTTGTTAAGCGAGATCTCCTCGTCCAACTCATAAGTAATATTATCTACTCTTACGCGCGCGTAACCCGACTTCCTGAAGCCGTCGAAAAGCTTACTGTATTCACCCTTCTTATTCCTTACGACAGGCGCATAGACGATAGCCCTGGTGCCTTCCGGATAGACCTTGAGCTTATCTATTATCTGGTCTATTCCCATGGACTTGATCTTCTTGCCGCAGTTCGGGCAGAAAGGCTGTCCGACGCGCGCATAAAGAAGTCTGAAGTAATCGTATATCTCAGTTACCGTACCGACTGTGGATCTCGGATTGCTGACAGTGGATTTCTGGTCTATTGAGATCGCAGGAGACAAACCCTCTATGCTGTCTAAGTCCGGCTTATCGAGCTGGCCCAAGAACATCCTCGCATAAGAAGACAGGGACTCGACATACCGTCTTTGTCCTTCCGCGTAGATAGTATCGAATGCAAGCGAAGATTTACCCGATCCCGAAAGGCCGGTTAATACGACCATCTTCTTCCTTGGGATATCAACGTCGATATTCTTGAGGTTGTGCTCTCTGGCGCCTCTTATCTTAATGTACTTGTTCTCATCCATAATTTTTTCCTTTGTAACAAAAAGACGGACATCGGTCAAGATGTTCGTCCTTCATCACATTTTGGTGACCCCAAGCGGATTCGAACCGCTGATTGCGCCGTGAGAGGGCGCCGTCTTGACCACTTGACCATGGGGCCTTTTTGTTTGCCCGAGTATATTACCACAGGATTATAACCTGCGCAAGTACAAAGGGCACGAATATCTGACCTGATATGCGGCCAATATTCAAATATCAGATGTTTTCTGTCCTCTTATCGGACGGAATATAGGCTCTGCGCTTGTTTACGCACTTGAATGCAGGCCTCATGATACGGCCTCCGGATACGAGTTCTTCGATCCTGTGAGCGCTCCATCCGGCGATCCTTCCGCATGCGAACAGAGGCGTATAGAGCTCTGTAGGGATTCCGAGCATGGAATAAACTAGTCCTGCGAAGAAATCGACATTTGCGCAGACGAGCTTATCGGAATTCTTTACTTCGTGGAAAACCTCAGGCGCGAGCTTTTCGACGAGGAGGTAAAGATTATAAAGATCCATATTGCCCTTCTCTTTTGCGAGAACCTCAGCATACTTTCTGATAACAACCGTTCTCGGATCAGATAAGGTGTATACGGCGTGACCGATACCGTAGATAAGACCTGAATGATCGAATGCCTTCTTGTTGATGATATCTGCAAGATACTGCTTGATCGCAGCCTCATCCGTCCAGTCTGATACGTGCTCACGAAGATCCTTCATCATGGCATATGCCTTGTTGGAAGCGCCGCCGTGCTGAGGTCCCTTAAGAGAACCTACTGCCGATGCCATGACGGCATATGTATCAGAACCCGTGGATGTTACGGCATGGGTTACGAATGTTGAGTTGTTGCCGCCGCCGTGCTCAGCGTGAAGAACGAGCATGACATCAAGGATCCTTGCCTCAAGTTCAGTGAACTCGCCGTCAGGTCTGATCATGTGAAGAATATTCTGAGCGGTGTTGTATTCCGGAACAGGTGCATGGATATAAAGATCCCTGTGTTCGATGTAATGTCTTCTTGCCATATAGCCGTATGAGATGAGCACGGGGAATCTTGCGATAAGCTCTGTGCACTGTCTTACGACATTGGCGATATCAGTCGAATCGGGATTATCGTCATATGAATAGAGCGCAAGGATAGATCTTGCAAGCTTGTTCATGACATCCGGCGAAGGTGCCTTCATGATCATGTCTTCAGTAAAGCCCTCCGGAAGAGGTCTTACGCTCTGAAGCAGCGCATTGAATTCACTGAGCTCAGCTGCAGTCGGAAGCTCACCTGTAAGGAGCAGGAACGCAGTCTCCTCATAACCGTATCTTCCCTCTGAGAAAAAACCGTTTACGAGATCTTTTACTTCATAGCCCTGATAGAAAAGCTTACCCTCAACGGGGATCCTGTCGGCATCATCAACGATGTAACTCATTACCTCACCTACTTCGGTAAGGCCTACGAGAACACCGGTACCGTCGTTGTTGCGGAGTCCTCTTTTTACGTTGTACTTTGTGTACAGTTCCTTGTTGATATGTGACTTAACTTTTGCTACGTCAGCAAGTCTGTTGATGAGCTCTTCTTTTTGTTCAAATGCCATGTTCCGTCTGTCTTTCTGCTATCTTCACTTAGACTAGCGCCTATAATACCAGATATTATAAAACTTTTCTTTTATTAGGGTTTGCTCGCTGTTAGACGAATAATTATGCAAACAAAGTATGTTTAGTTGTTTAGTCTATTCAAAAAAGCTCTTACAAAAGCTTCGAAAGCTCGTATCCGATTACCGATGCGGCCACTGCGGCATTAAGCGATTCGGCCTTCCCCTTCATCGGGATCTTGATAAGCTTCGTACATCTTTTTGAAGTCTCATCCGTCAGGCCGTCCCCCTCATTTCCGATGAAATATGCACATGGCAGTTTAAGATCGCCTGAGCCTAATTCATTGCCCTTAAGATGAGTTGCGATGGTATCAATTTTCGCGCTCTCGAAAAATGCAAAGCATTCATCCATGGTCTTTCTTACGACAGGAATATGCCATATGGACCCCATCGTTGCTCTTATGACCTTGTCGTTATACGGATCGCATGTCGTGGGACTGATGATGACAGCCGTAAGACCGAATGCGTCAGCCATCCTGATTATCGTGCCAAGATTGCCCGGATCCTGCGTATTCTCGAGAACGACATAGATATCCTTGCCGTCGCTTCTTACGGGTATCTCTGCGCCTATGAGAGGCTCATTTATGACGATCGCAACGCCCTGTGGATTTACCGTATTGGATATCTTCGCGAAAACATTATCACTCAGGACAAGCGGCTCTAATTCAGGCGTGAATTCCTTCGCCCAGGAAAGCCTTGATTCGGTAACAATGACTTCCTTCGCAGTCTGGCCGCTCGATATGGCCTCCTCGCAAAGCCGGGTGCCCTCAAGATAGACGACGCCTTCTTTCCTGGCCTCAGATCTCTTGGCAAGCTTTGCGATACGCTTAACGTTCGGATTGTCACGGCTGGTGATGACCAAAACTTTATGTCTCCTTTGTTTTCGCTTAGAACATTATATAACACAATAAAAAAGTTGCGCGAGAACAGATCTCACGCAACTTGGAAATTCAATCTTATTGGCAATATCAGAGAGCTGCCTTAGCCTTCTCAACGAGAGATGTGAAGCCTGCTGCATCTGTAACTGCGATATCGGAAAGAACCTTACGGTCGAGCTCGATACCAGCCTTCTTGAGGCCGTTCATGAATCTGGAGTAGCTCATGTCGTTCAAACGGCAAGCTGCGTTGATACGAACGATCCAGAGTCTTCTGAACTCTCTCTTCTTATTTCTTCTGTCTCTGTAAGCATAGTTACCGGACTTGAGAACCTGCTGGTTAGCAACCTTGAAAAGCTTGCTC